>JBDQIL010000588.1:0-3932 GCA_040264415.1 Myxococcota bacterium | reverse complement strand
GGGGGGGGGGACGGGTTGGGTGCGAAAGAGGATACGCACCTCGGGGCCCAGCCGCCACCCTCGACACCGGATAAAGACGCCGCATGCCGTTCGTCGCCTGGATCCAGATCTTCCTCGGGCTGCTCGTGGCCTTCGTCGTGGGCGCTCTCGGCCTGAGTGTCTGGGCGGCTCGGCGGCGCCGGCGTCGTCGCCAGCCGCTGGTGGGATCCACCCGCTGCCGGCGGCTTCGACTACCTGGCCACCACCGAAGGCGACTTCATCCGCGCGCTCGCGGGGGCCGCCTTCCCGGCCACCCGCGACATCCCCCACAGCGCAGCCGACCTCGACCTCGACCACTTCTTCGACGCGGCGCTCCGGCACCTGCCGCCCGACCAGCGCAAGCTGGCCCGGCTGGGGCTCCACGCCCTCGACGCGCTGCCGCTGGCCACGACCGGCGCCAGCTTCGTGGCGCTGCCCGCCGCCCGCCAGGCCGACGTCCTCGAGTCCTGGCGCAACCACGCGCGCCCCGAGCTCCGCCAGGCCATCAGCAGCCTGCTGGTGGTCTCGGGCATGGGCTTCTGCACCCACCCCACGGTGGCCCCCTTCTTCCAGGCCTGGCACCGCTGCGGCTACGGCCGCTGACGCCACCTCCGGAGCCCTCTCATGGACGCCCACCTCTCCAGCGCGCCGCGCGTGCCCGACTACCCGGCACCAGACCCTGGGGTGATCATGGCGCCGGCCCCCGCCGACGGCTTCGACGCCGTGGGGACCGGGCGGGAGCTCACCGCCGACGTGGTCATCGTCGGCACCGGTCCCGGCGGCGCCGCGGCGGCCCGGGTGCTGGCCGAGGGGGGCATGCGCGTCGTGCTGCTCGAGCAGGGGCCGCCCACCTCCCGCTTTCGCCCGAACCAAGATCAGACGGCCCGCTACCACATGGACGAGGGCGGGACCATCGTCGCCCACGGCGCCACGATGTTCCCCATCGCCGCGGGCCGCGGGGTCGGCGGGGGCACCCTGATCAACTCCGCCCTCTCGTTCCGCACCCCCGACGCGGTGCTCCGCGAGTGGGAGGAGGTGCTGAAGGACGACTTCTGGGGTCTCGACAACGTCGGCGCCGCCCTCGACGAGGTCTCCGAGATCGTCGGCGTGTGCATCACGCCCGAAGAGATCGCCGGCGCCAACAACCTGCTCATCCAGCGCGGGGTGCGCGCCCTCGGGCTCGAGGGCGGCCTCGCCCCGCGCAGCACTCCCGGCTGCAAGGGCTGCGGCATCTGCAACTACGGCTGCCCCACCATGGGAAAAGCAAGCGTCAACCTAACCTTCTTGCCCCGGGCGACCCGCGCGGGGGCCATCATCCAGGCCGACACGAAGGTGGTCGAGGTGCTGATCGAGGGCGGCCGGGCGGTCGGCGTGCGCGGCATGGCCCGCGACCCCGACACCCTCGAGCGCGCCGGCGACGTCGTCGTGCGGGCGCCGCACGTGATCCTCTCGGCCGGCGCCATCGGCACCCCGCGCCTGCTGTGGCACACGGGCCTGGCCGAGGTGGCGTCGGGGGCGACCGGCAAGGGGCTGCACATCCACCCGGGCAGCGCCGTGCTCGGCATGTGCGACGAGCGGATCGAGCTCTGGCGCGGCGCCACCCAGGGCGCCTTCTTCCACCACCCCGATCTGCCCGGCGTGCTGCCCCACACCTTCACGGCGCCGCCCGAGGTGTGCCTGGCGACCGCCGGCTTCGTGGGGCCCCGGCTGCAGGAGGGGCTCGAGAAGCTGCCCTACCTCTGCGGCCTCATCGTGCTGGTCTCCGACAAGGGGCAGGGCATGGTCAAGGCCAAGCCCAACGGCCGGGCCGACGTCACCTACGACTTCGACCCCAACGACCTGGTGCGGGCCAAGCGGGGCCTCATCGAGTCGGCGAAGGTGCTGCGCGAAGGCGGCGCCCGCAGCTTCACGGCCCCCATCCACGGGGTCGGCACCTACGACACCATCGACGCCTTCGCCGCGGCGCTCGACGACCGGGTCGTCTCAGATCTCACCATGTACAGCGCGCACCCCATGTCGAGCTGCCGCATGGGCCTCGATCCGACCACCAGCGTCGTGGGCACCGACGGGCAGGTGCACGGAATCCCCGGGCTCTACATCTCCGACGCCAGCGTCTTCCCGACCAGCATCGGCGTGAACCCGCAGCTCACCACCATGGCGACCGGCACGCTGATGGCGCGGCGCCTGCTGGCGCGGGCGTGACCAGATAGCAGGGAGGGCCCTCCCCCCGGCCGCTCATGCGCCCCCTGCAACCTGGCCTCACCCTGCGGTCCTACCGACTCGAGCACCTGCTCGGGTTCGGCGCCAGCGGACAGGTGTGGCTCGCGCGCGACCATGGCGGCCGAGAGGTGGCGTTGAAGGCGCGGCCTCGCGAGGGCGGCGGGGACGAGCAGCGCTTTCGACAAGAGTTCGAGAAGCTGCGCACCCTGCGGCTTCCGGGCGTGGTGCGGGTGCTCGATACCGGCGCCGACCAGGGCTACGTCTTCTTCACGATGGACGTGGCCCGCGGCGAAGCCTTCGACGTCTTCGTGCAGCAGAGCACCGATCTCGCCGAGCGGGTGTCCCGGGCCGCGGGGGCGGGGGCCCAGGTGGCGCGGGCGCTCGCCGCGATCCACCGGCTGGGGCTGGCGCACCGCGACGTGAAGCCCGCAAACATCATGGTCGACGGCCACGGCCGCGCGACCGTGCTCGACTTCGGCACCCTGCGCTTCGGCGCCGGCGCCGACACCGGCTCGGGGTTCGCCGGCACGGTCGCCTTCATGGCGCCCGAGCAGCGGGTCGGGCTGCCCCACGACCACCGCGCCGACGCCTACGCGCTCGGCGTGACGCTCCACCAGGCCCTGTCGGGGGACCACCCGGGGCGATGGAAGCCCGGCCGGCCGCGCCCCACGCTCGCCACCTTGGGCCCCGACCTCCCCCTCAGCCTGGCCTGGCTGGTCGACCGTCTCCTGGCCCTCGATCCCGCCCAGCGCCCGTCCGCAGAAGAGGCCGAGGCCATCCTCGCGGCCATCTCGGTCGGCGACAGCCTCGCGGCGGTGCCCTGGCCGTCGCCCGCCAGCTACGCCGGCGACGCCTCGCCGCTGCTGCGCACGTCGGCGGTGGTGGTGGGAGCGCTCGGTTCGGGGCGCCGCCGGATGGTGCAAGAGGCGCGCTGGCTCTGGTACCGCAAGGGGTACCGGTCGGTGGCCGGCCGCTGCGAGCCGGACCGCCCCTACGGCGCCATCCGCGACGTGCTGGCCGAGCTCTTCGCCGATCGCAACGTGGCCCTCCGGCGCCGCCTCGCGGGCCCCGAGGCCGCCACCTTGAAGGCGCTCTGGCCCGACCTGCCGCTGGCCATCGACGCGCCGCTCCCGTCGGCCGTCGACCCGCTCGACGCGGCGCGCGCGGTCGCCGCCGTGCTGGGCCGCAGCGCGCCACTCGCGGTGGTCCTCTTCGAGCTCGACGACGCCGACGCCGGCACCGCCGCGGTCCTCCGACAGCTGCCCCGGCTGCTCCCCGACCGGGTGATGCTCTGGGCCACGGCGCGCACCCCCGCCGCCGGCCTGCGGCAGCTCGCGCCGCCCCCGTGGTCGCCCAGCGACGAGCGCGGCGTGGTGCCCGACCTGCTGCCCGCCGGGATCTGGCCCGAGGGGCCGCCGGGCGAGACGCCGCTGCAGAGCTGCGCGAAGGGCTGGCGAGCCTTGGCGCGCTGGCGCGGGTCCCCCGGGCCCCCCACCGATGTGCCGCCCGGCCTCGCGGCCCTCTCGGCGCTCAACAGTCGGTCGACCTGGGGGACGAGGCCTCGGGCGACCGCGTAGGGGAAGGGCTCGTCGAGCACCGAGAGGGCCGCGAGGCAGGGCGGCACATCGGTGGGGGGCCCGGGGGACCCGCGCCAGCGCGCCAAGGCTCGCCAGCCCTTCGCGCAGCTCTGCAGC
>JBDQIL010000587.1:0-3932 GCA_040264415.1 Myxococcota bacterium | reverse complement strand
GTCCGGCCCCATGTGGGCGGTCGGGGTAGGCTGGCCCCATGCGCGCCCCCGCCCAGCTTCGCCGCGACGTCCGCATGTTGCTGTCCCGCCGGCTCAACCGAAGCCTGGCGCCTCCGGCTCGCGTGAGCGTGAACGTCACGCTGCGGTGCAACCTCACCTGCAGCATGTGCACCACCTGCTACGACGCGCCAGAGCTGAGCACCGACGAGATCAAGGGCATCATCGACCAGACGGCGGACTGGGGGGTCGAGGTCTTCAATCCGCTGGGTGGCGAGCCCTTCATCCGCGCCGACATGGAAGAGCTGCTCGCCTACGCGGTGCAGCGGGGCTTCTACGTCACCGTGACCACCAACGGCACGCTGCTCACCGAGAGGCGCGCCCACTTGCCGGCTACCAGCGGGTGCGCGCGGCCGACGCGGCGGCCGGAAACCCGCGGCGCAAGATCCTGGCGAACACCATCCTGCACGCCGCCAACCTCGAGCACTTCGCGGCGGTGCTCGACGAGCAGGCGGCGCTCGGCTTCGATGGGGTGCGGGTGCTCAACCTGTTTCGGCAGGGCGACGACGTGCCGGCCGAGGCGGCCAACCTGTGGTTTCGCGAGCGCCACATGGCGCGGCTCGCCGAGGTGGCCGAGGCGCTGGCGGTTCGCGCCGAGCGGCAGGGGCCGTCGGGCTACCGCATCCAAAACCCCCCCAGCGAGCTACGCTTCATCCCCCGGTACTACACCGAGCAGCTCGGGCCGCTCGACGCGCCCTGCTGGGCTGGCTGGAAGGAGCTCTACATCAACGCCGATGGGGCGGCGATCATGTGCGACGGCGAGCTCGACTTTCTCGCCGGGGCCTTCGGGAACGCCCGGGAGCAGACCCTCAAGGAGCTCTGGCACAGCCCCGCCTTGCGGGAGCGCCGGCGGGTGGTCAAGCAGTGCGCCACGCCGTGCATTCAGGACTGCTACCTGCGGGGGAGCAGCGACTCGGCGGGGGCCCTGGGCGCCGACGCGGCGCGGCTGGCGGCGCGCCGGCTGACCGATCGGCTCCGTCGGCTGAACCCCCGCGTCGAACACATCCCCGACGGGGTGCTGCGCCTCGAGCTCTCCGATGTGTGTCCGTGTGACTGGGAGGGTTGCACCACGCCCCCCGAGCGCTGGGCGGCGCTCACCCGGGGGCTGCCGGAGCGGCCCCATGCGGGCTCCTGGGCCCGCCTCCGTGACCACGGCCATGTCGACTTTGGCCGGGGATTTCTGGGCTTCGAGCTGGTTCGACAGGTGGTGTCCGACCTGCTGAGCGCGCGGCTGCGCTTCGGGACGCTGTGCCTGAGCTGGCGGGGCGACCCCCTGCTCCACCCCGAGATCGAGCCCATCCTGCGCACCCTGCTCGATCACATCCACCGTGACCGCCTGGCCGACCGGCTGCGCATCGAGACGTCGGGGGCCTTCTTGGGGGAGGGGGTCGCCGCGCTGGCTGCGCACCCCGCCCACCAGGAGTGGTTCATCGATCTCGACCGGGGCGACGGCGCCGGGCTGGCGCTGCTCGAGGCGCACCGCGGGGCGGGCACCCGGATCGTGCGGGTGGCCCACGCCGTGCCGGGGCTCGATGGGGCGGCGCTGGTGGCCCGCCACGCCGGGGTGCCCGTGACCCTGGGCCGGCCGCCCGTGGGTCTCGACGACGCGCTGTGGATCCGCCGCACCGACCACGGGCACTTTCGGGCCACCGCCGCCGCCCGCGCGGCGCTGCAGGGGGCGGCCGACGCCCTGGGCCGGGCGCTCGACCCCGCCGATCGGGGCGACGAGGGCGCGCCGCGGTGGTGTCGCGCCCCGGCCCGCACGCCCACGGTGTCGTGGGACGGCAAGGTCACCCTCTGTCCGTGGGACACGCAGCTCGAGAACCGGGTGGGCGACGTGTGCGAGGGGCCGCTGTCGGAGACCTGGCGGAGCGACGCGATGCGGGCCCTCCGGCACAGCACCGCGAGCCAAGGCGTGCCCGCGCTCGGTGCCTGTCGTGACTGCCCGTCGCCGTGGAGCCCGAACCACGGGCGGTAGCGCCGGGACTCAGGGGCTCAGGCGCTCAGGCGCTCAGGGACACTCAGGGGCGGTGAAGCCCCGCCGGCATGCCACGCACCTGCGCCGCCCACCGCAGGGCGCCGATGGCGAAGACCGAGCGCCGGGTGGCCACGTGCTTGAGCTCGATGCGCTCGCCGGGGCCGGCCAGCCAGACGGTGTGCTCGCCCACCGTGTCGCCCACCCGCAGGCTGTGGGTGGGCACGTCGGGGCGGCCGATGGCGCGCACCAGCCGCTTGGCGGTGCCGCTCGGGGCGTCTCTCTTGGCGGCGTGGTGGGCTTCGACCACCTCGACGTGCCAGCCGTCGGGCAGCGCGCCCACCGCGGCCTGCACCAGCTCGAGGAGCAGGGGGACGCCGGCCGAGAAGTTGGGGACCACCACGACCGGGGCCGAGGCGCTGTAGGCCTGCAGGGCGTCCCAGGGCAGGTCGCCGGTGGTGCCGGTGACCAGCGGCTGGCCCGACAGGCGGGGCAGCAGGGCCGCGAGGCCCTCGGCGGAGCTCACGTCGATGACCACGTCGCAGTCGGGGATGGCGCCGCCGCGCGAGATGGGGCCGGCGAAGCGGTCGCCAGCTTGCGCCACGATGAGCCGCCCCAGACGCCCGCTGGCGCCTTGCACGGCGACGCGCGGCGCGTCCACCGTCAGAACTCGACGGTGGTGATCAGCCGGCCACCGAAGGACGGCTGGTTGAAGTCGCCGCCCAGGTCGGCGTCGGAGAACTCGCTGTAGTAGCTGCCCGGCAGCAACAGGCCGCCCGTGGCGCGCATCCAGAAGTGCTCGATGGGATCCCAGCGCACGTTGAGGTCGATCTCAGAGCCGTAGCCGCGGCCCTCGTCGCCCGACGCGGCGTCAGCCTTGGCTTGTGTGGCCAGCAGCCACGAGAGGTCGGCCGTGAGGTCGTCGCGCAGCTGAAAGCCCACCCGCGGCTGCACGAACAGCGCGTTGGAGATGCTGTAGCCGGTGCGCGCCGCGTCGAAGGTGCGGTTCTGGTTGCCGTCGTTGGCGGCGGCCGGCTCGAGCACGGGCATCGGCTCTTCGAACAGCATCAGCGAGATGTTGTAGTCGGGGTCGAAGCTGAAGGTGCGCAGCTGGTTGTCGGTCGTGTCGGCGTCGCCGGTCGCGAAGCCGCCGAGCACGCCCAGGCGCAGCCGCTCCGGGTTGAAGCCGACGTTGAGGTTTCCGCCCACCTGCGTGACGCGGATGTCGTTGGTGCTGGCGTCGAGGTCGCCGCCACCGAGGATGGTGGCGAACTCGCCCTCGATGGAGGCCGGGCCCAGCTCGGCCTCTCCCCACAGGTCGATGATGCCCGAGGTGAACTTGCCGGCGTCGGAGCCCACCTGGTCGGGCTCGTTGCGGAAGCGCAGCGTGCTGTAGATGCCCAGGGCCGCCTTCTCGGACTGGTAGAGCACCGACGCCACGAGCGCGCGGTAGTCGTCGTCGACGTTGGCGAAGCCCTCGACGCGCTGCTCGAATCCGCCCATCAAGAACATCTGGCCGGCGCGGCCGGTCACCAGCACGCGGTCGGTGGTGTCGCCGAACTCGCTGGTGGGGTCGTTGCCGGCGTTGAACACCATGCCGGTGCCCCAGTGAACCGGCGTGCGGCCGAACAGCACGTGGCCGCCGTTGAACCGAACCTCACCCCACAGGCGGGTGACCTGCAGGTTGTAGGGCGTGGTGGCGCCATCGACGGTGGTGGGCGCGCCCAGGCGGTCGCTGAAGACGAAGGGCTCTTCGCTGCCGGTGACCGGGTCGGTGCGGGTCTGCACCTCGTCGCCCCACAGCACGTACGGCAGCAGGTCGATCTGCGTGTGCAGAGACACGCGGTCGGACAAGATCCAGCCGGGCTGAAGCCGCGCGCGGTGGTCGATCGTCCACTGC
>JBDQIL010000586.1:0-3933 GCA_040264415.1 Myxococcota bacterium | reverse complement strand
GCGTCATCTCGAGCGCGGCGGGAATCGGAGCGCTCGTAGACGTCGTCGGGTTCGGTCTCTTCCTGCAGCGCATCGGCCAGATCGTCGCCGAGGTCGCCCTCGAGATCGAAGTCGCCAGGCTCGGCCAGCCCGTAGCGGCGGAACTCTTCGAGGAACATGAGCGATCGAGGCTCGGCCTTGTCGACGTAGAGGACCCCGTCGAGGTGGTCGCACTCGTGCTGGGCGACCACGGCCGGAAAGCCCTCCAGCTCAAGGTGGATCGGCGCGCCGGAGCGGTCGAAGGCGCGCACCTCGACTGCAGCGGGACGCGAGACCCGGCCCCGCAGCTCGGGGACGGAGAGGCACCCCTCGACCGAGGTGTGGCGCTCGTCGGTGAGCGGCGTGAGCACCGGGTTGACCCAGACGCGCATGCCCGCGTCGTCGAGCGCGAGCACCACGACCCGCACAGAGGCATGCACCTGGGGAGCCGCCAGCCCCGCCCCATCGTACTCGTCGACGGTCTCGAGCATGTCGTCGATGAGACGCTGCACCGGGGCCGAGGGGATCGCCTCGGGCGGGACCGGGTCGGCGACGCGGCGGAGGACGGGGTGGCCCATGCGGGCAACTTTGAGAATGGCCATGGTCGCATCCTACCCTGCCGTCCGGCGCGACCGAGGGCTGTTGCGCGAGACGCCCCTACCGGGTAGTCACCAAGCCTCGCGCAGCAAGGCCAACCGGAGGCTCCCATGCCCGATCCCGACAACATCTGGCAAGACAACACGGGCGGCAAGGTCGTCGTCAAGGGCACCGAGGTGTCGTTCTACGTGGACATGGAGTGCATCCTCTGCTCGGTCTGTTCGGACGCCGCTCCGAACAACTTCCGCATGAGCGACGACGAGGATCACGACATCTGCTACAAGCAGCCCGAGAACGACGAAGAGCTCGAGCAGTGCTACGAGGCGATGGAGAACTGCCCCGTCGAGGCCATCGGTGACGATGGCGAGGGCGCACCGGGCGGCGACCGATTCTGAGCCGGCCCGGCGCGCTCAGCGTGCCGGCGCTCCCGCCCGAATCACCTCTCCGAAGGCCGCCCGCTGGGCGGCCTCGATGTCGTGGCGAGCGGCGCTGATCAGCGCCGCCATGTCTGGCTCGTCGGACATCTCGGGGTCGAGCTCGATCTTTCGGTCGACCGCGGTCGCCACACGGCGCCCATCGGGTCCGAGCCCGATTCGGAGCTCGCCGAGGCGCTCCGTGCCCGCGAAGCTGCGCACCCACACCGCGTCGCCGATCCGCATGGGCGGGGACCGCTCGCGGTGGCGGTTCGTGTCGATCACCACGTCCACCAGCCCGGCCTCCGCCATCGACCGGGCGGGGCCCGCGTCTCCGAAGGCCAGCAGGATGAGCACGTCGACCTCGGGACGCAGACGCTCCAGCGTGGCCCGCGTGTCTCGGGTGGGGTGTCCGAGGTCGTAGCCGGGCTGCTGGTGGTAGGCGGTCGAGCCGGTCGTCACGCCAGTGACGCCCACCCGCAGGCCACCTTGCTCAATGCGCACCCAGGGCAGCACCCCCGGCCCCTCGATGTGGGCCGACACCAGCGGCAGGTCGGGGACACGCTCACCCATCGAGAGCGCCCCCAGATCGTGGATCCCCACGTTGAGTGCGTCCACGCCGAGTTGCTGGAGGGCCGTGGTCATCCACCGGTTGTGGGCCAGGGTGTCTGCCCGCGGCGATCCGTCGAGGCTGCGGGCGTCGAGCAGCCAATAGCCGCCGTTGACCACGAGCGTGGGGGTGTCGGGCGCGGCGGCGCGGGCCGCCAAGATGTATGCGGCTTGCCGGGCCAGCCCACCTCGGGGCTGGTCTGGGCAGCCGCAGGGCTCGAGGCTGCCCTTCTCTTCCCCCCCGTAGAAGACGACCAGATCGGCCGGCTGGTTCGAGAGTCGGTCGAGGGTCGAGCCGGCATGCACCAGCTCGCCCGACAGGCCGGGGTCGCCGCTCTGCTGAAGCACCAGCGCGCCCGCCGCCGGTGAGGGCGCGCGGCTGGCGCAGGCGACGAGCGGGACAAGGGCAGCGAGGCAGGCCAGGCGCACGCGAACTCCGGGATGCGCTCCCCCTATCGCCCAGATCCGTAGCGCCACGCGAGGTAGCGCAGCGGGCGCGCGCAGGCGTCGAGGTGCAGCGCCCCGAACCGCGCCCGGTCCTGCCGGGCCAACACCTCCATGCGCCCGCGCGGACGCGAATTCACCTCGATCAGGTGCGGCCGCCCCTGGGGATCGATCACGAGGTCGACGCCGATCTCGATGGCCCCCGGACCCGAGCAGAGCGCCTCGGTCACCCGGGCGGTCAAGGCCCGCACCCGCGCTCGGGTGTCGGACGCCAGGGCGTCGCGCCCAGCAGCCACCTCGGCCCCCCGCGCGGCGTTGACCACCGAGTCGCCGCGACTGCGGCGCACCACGGGCTCGCCCTGCTCCCAGCCGCCGCCGGGCGCCCGCTGGGCCAGCACCCGCACGCTCACCCCCGCCCAGCCCGAGGGCGCGGCCACGGCCCGCTGCAGCAGCGCAGGGTCGAGCGAGTCGGAGCGCACGCCCGGGAGGCGAGCCGGCAGCGGGTCGCCTAGGGTCACGCGCCGCACCCCCACGCCGAGGGCGCCGAAGCGCGGCTTCAAGAAGCCAGCGCCCCACTGCGCGAGCCGCTCCGCGAAGCGCTCCGGGTCGGCCTCGACCGGCGGCGCCGGCACCCCCGCCTGTTCCAAGACCTGTTGACAGCGGAGCTTGTCACGACAGAGCTCGGTGAAGGCGGGGACGTTGAGCAGGGGGACGCCGTCGAGCCCGCGCTGAATCTCTCCGAAGCGCGCGGCGCGGGTCTGGCTGGGGAACCGGTCGAGCAGGGCGACCACGGGGCGCTGCTCCACCCGCTCCCATCCTCCGGGGCGCGGCATCAAGCCCGTCAGGCAGCCGCCCCGCACCTCGTCACCGAAAGCCACCGGGACACCCTCGGCGCGAAGCATCAGGGCCGCGCGGCCGATGGGGCGCGCCTCGGGGGGCGGCACGGGACGCTCGGGGTCGATGGGCACCAGCACGCCGACAAGCACAGCACCTCCATCCAGGCGGACAGCAGCGGTCCGCAGCGCCGCGCAAGCTGCGGTTACTCCGCCCCCGTACCGCGAGCCAGGGGTGCCCCATCCACGCGCCACAGCCCCTGCTGCTCGCCCTGGTGGCCGCGCTGACCTTGCTGGCGCTCGGGCTGGCTTGGGCGCTGCGATCGACCCGCCGCGAAGCGGGGCGTCGCAGCCGCGGGCGCAACCAGATCGCGCAGCGAGGCGAAGCCGACGCCGAGGCGCTGTTGACCGCCCACGGCTACCGCGTCCTCGACCGGCAGGTGACCCTCACTGGCGTCCTCTGGGTGGACGGCGCGTCCGAGCCCTTCGACGTGCGCCTCGACCTGCTGGTGGAGCGGGACGGCCAGCCATGGATCGCAGAGGTGAAGACCGGCCGGCGGGCGCCCGACCCGGCCTGGCCCGCGACGCGCCGCCAGCTGCGCGAGTACGCGGCGCTGCTCCCCGACCACGGTGTGCTGCTGGTCGATGTCGAGGGAGGAGAGATCTTTCGAGTGGGCTTCGAGCCCGACTAGCGCCGGCCGCGCCCGCTGCGGCCGCGCGCGGCCCGGCGCCCCCGGGCGAGGACGCGTGGCAGCACCGACCGAGCCAGGCTGCGTGGCGGGTCAGGGGTCGCACTCGAGCACATCGAGGCCCGCGCCGAAGAGCACCCGATCGACCGCCGCGCGGGTCGCCGCGGCGGGCGCGGCCGGCGGGGGGCTCGCTGCGCCGGTGGGAAGACCCGGTGGCACCGGCAGGGTGCGGGCAGGCGCCGCCGCCGCGCCCAGCGATGGCGCGACGGCCGCGACCGCGCGGACCCGCGGCGACGGCCGGCTCGGCCGGTCGGGCGGTGACGACGCTTC
>JBDQIL010000585.1:0-3935 GCA_040264415.1 Myxococcota bacterium | reverse complement strand
CTCGACCACGGTGCGCTGCCTCGGGGCGGGGGCCACCCCGCGGGGCGCCACGGTGGTCTGCGCCGTCGAGTCGCTCTCGCTCGACGCGGGGCGCGTGATGAGCGCACAGCCAGCGCCTACGGCCGCCGCAGCGGCGCTCGAGCGCCGCTGGAGCGACGCGCTGGTCACCCTCACCGTGGCTCCAGACGGACAGGTGCGGGCGGTCGAAGCGTCGCTGACGGCGGCCGAGGTCTCGGGCGGTCCCCCCGCCAGCGCCGGCGACGACGCGCTCGCTCGCCTGCTGTTTCGCGCCTTCGACGCGCCCGTCCCCGAAGACACCCACGCCAACGACTGGACCTGGCGAGCCGCAGCCGACCTCACCCCGGGCGCTCCCACCGCTCCGCTGGTGCACAGCACCGTGGCGCTGCGCGCGGGCCCGCGCACCGTGGTCGAGAGCAGCCTGCAGGCCACCCGCGACCCGAGCGCGCTCCGGGTGCGACACGTGCACGACGCGGAGGTCGGCTGGCTGGTGGAGGGGGCGTCGGCGTGGACCGATCGCACGCGCGGGCTCGAGGCGGCCGTGGTGCTCAGCCGCTTCGAGCCCGCGAGACAAGCGGCGCTGAACTAGCGATCCGGGTCGTCGTTGACGCTGGCGCTGATCATGTACCAGTTGGCCATCGGGTGGGCGACGCTGCGCTCCTCGGACTCGACCACGATGGTGATGGACGACTCGTCGCCCAGCTCCACGTTGAAGAGGTGCGGGTCGGCGCCGCCGTCGAAGTCGTTGGTGGTGGCCTCGGCGATGACCGTGCTCTGGTCGTCGCCGTACACCGTGACCTTGGCGTCGAGCAGCGAGCCCCGCGACTGGGCGTCCACGAAGACGTGCAGGTACTTGCCGTCGAGGCCGTCCACGGCGGTGGCCGGGATCTTGTAGGAGTCGAAGTCCTCGAGCTCTTCGAGGAGGCCCGCCGCGCCCGCGCCGTAGCCCACGACCACATCCGAGCTGGTGAGCTCGAAGCTCTCCATGACCGGCGCCAGGGCGATGTTGTCGAAGTCCTGGTCGTCGCCCTCCCACGGGGCCGACGAGGTGTAGTACCCGCCGATGATGCCCCAATAGGCCGTGCCCACGCCCGAGGCGCCCGACGTGCTCGAGACGTGCACGTAGTAGTCGGTGTTCTCGTTCATGTGGACGAGGGCGCCGAAGTCATAGCTGTAGGCCCGCCAGGCGCCGCCGTAGGTGTCCCCGAAGCCCGGCGCGAACGACGGGTTGGCGGTCTCGGCCATCACCTCGCCCTCGGCGTCGGTGACGGTGAGCACCACGTCGGGGGGCAGCCCGCCGCCCTCCCAGAACGAGAAGCTGTAGTACAGGTCCTCCCAGTAGCCCTCCTCACCCGGCAGGGACTCGGACTCGGTGATGCCGAAGGGGAAGACGTCGACGTCGGTGTCGGTGTCGAGCGACGCGTCCATCATCAGGTTGTAGCCCTCCTCCGTGAAGCCGTAGTAGTAGACGGGATCGGCCGTGTAGACGAAGTTGTCCTCGATGGAGAGGTACTCTTCGACGTCTTCGATGGTGTTGTTGAAGTCCTCGGGATCGACCTCGCGGTCGTCGGCCATGATGCCCCACAGCTGGTACTCGTAGGTGGCGCCGCCCAGCGCCGTGCCGTCGTAGGTGCCGGCCTCGATGGCCCAGTCGGACCACTCGAGCACCTCGATGAAGTAGAAGCCCGAGTAGGTGGCCTCGAGGGGCATGGCGGAGTCGGTGTTGCCCAGCCGGAAGGGCATGTCGTCGTTGGTGTTGAGCCAGGTGCCGTCCTGGTCGTAGACGCGCAGCACGGTGTCGGGCTCGGTGTCTCCGTCGTCGAGGTAGCCGATGGCCATCAGCCAGATCTTGTCGCCCTCTTCGAGCTCGACGCCGAAGAAGTCGCGGTCGCCGCCGCTGTTGATGGCGTCTTCGACCCGGAAGCCCTCGACCTCGGGGCCCGACCACAGGGTGACCGTGCCGATCGAGACCCCGGCGGCCTCTTCGATGCTGTCACCGCCGACGTCGTCGCTGCCGCCGCCGCCGTCTGCGCCGTCGCCGCCGCCGTCGCCGCCGTCGCCGCCGCCGTCGCTGCCGTCGTCACCATCTTCGCCGCCCGTGGTGGAGGTGTCTTTGTTGCAGGCCCCCAGCGCGAGGGCCGTGGCCAGGAGCAGGGGGAGGGAGAGGGTCGAGATCAAGGGGCGAGCGCGCATGGCTCCTCCAGGGTGATGTGATCCGACGGACCGTACGCGCCTCGGAGCCCGTCTGCAACACCGCGCGCACATCTCTGGGCCATCCCTCCGGGGCGCGTGGTCGCTCGCGGCAGACCTGGACTCCCCGCGAGCCCGCGCCTGCGCGGGCGGCAAGCCGACGAGCCCGGGCCTCCGGCGCCGCCCCCCCGATGCGCCCGGGCCGCGACCCCTCAGGGCGTCCGCGATGCGCTCCGCTGAGCAGCGGCGGGGTGAAGCAGCCGCGCCCACCGATTCGAGCCTCGCGCCCAGATCGACTAGGATGGTCCCGCACTCCTCCCTGCCCGGCGCTCCATGACCTCCCGCGATCCAATCCCCGCCGTGTCGTGGCTGGTGCTGATCGCACCGAAGCAGGTGCAGCGGCGCCTCGCAGAGGCTCGGTCGTCGGGGCGGGTCCGGCAGGCCCCCACCGTGTGGCAGGTGACGCTGGGGGTCCTGCGCATGTGGCACCGGGTCTTCTTCCGGTCGGAGACCATCGGCACCTGCACCGACTTCGCGCCGCGGACCACCTGGCGGGCCCGGCTCCTGCGCTTTCGCCCGCTGCGGGGCCCGTTCCTGCTGTGGGAGCGGGCCATCGCTCCCTGGGACCAGACGGGCCTGCTCAGCTCGACGGAGCGCGTGCGGCGCCACCTGCTCGGCGCCCACCACGACCGGGTGCAGTTCGCCTACGACTTCGAGCTGCTGCTGCTGCGGCCCGGGGCCCTCGAGGCCGTACGCGACGAGGCGGCAGCGGTGGTGGACGGCAGCCACCCGCGCGCCGCTTGGCTGCGGGATCTCACCGTCTACGAGCGCTATCACGAGGAGCTTCTCGCCGCGGCGCAGGCCGTGCTCGACGGGGCGCCGCTGCTGTCCCCCGAAGAGCAGCGAGACCCCGACATCAGCTTCTTCGGCTACCTCGACTGGTGCGCCGCGCAGCCCGCGACCCCGGCCGAGACCTGGCGGCTGTACGCGGACGGGCGCTACCGATTCCCGGCGGGCCGCCTCGCGGAGACCCCATGACCGACCACCCGGCGCCACCCCACCACCCGATGCTCGACGGGCTGTTGGCAGCCTCGGGCGCCGAGCTGAGGCGCCGCCTCGACCGCGGACACCCGGTCACAGCCAGCGCGCTCGCAGACCAGGCGCTCCGCGGGATCAGCCTCGGGCTCCCGGCCTTCGTCGAGCGCCTCACCTGGAAGACCTTCTGTAAGACGGTGCACCGCGACCCCGAGACGGGCGGCCTGCGGGGGTGGAACGTTCGGGTGGAGCAGACCGGCATCGACGGCCCCGTAGTCTACCAGCGCAAGCGGGGGGCGCCGGTCACCTTCGGGCACTTCGCCGTGCTCGACGGGCCCGACGGGCTGGTGCTCGACTACGGGCGGGGCGGCAACGGTCTCGACCCGACCGCGCTGGTCCGCGACCCGGTCGTCGCCCTGGTCGAGGGCTCCACCGAGCTCTTGCTGGGCCGCAGCGACGTCGCGCTGGGCGGCCTGCGGCTGCGCACCCCCAGCTACTTCGTCCTCCAGCCCGCCGGACCGCTCGACCACGACACGGCACCCTGAAAAGACAACCGCGAACCCACACTTCCGCGCGGCGAGCGATAAATCTCGCACGAATTCCTCCGCGGACTGTCACAAGCGCGGGGGGCTCTGCATTGGCCGGGTAGAAGCCCGCCGAGCAGCCCGCTCCGGGCACGGACAGCCCTGGAG
>JBDQIL010000584.1:0-3938 GCA_040264415.1 Myxococcota bacterium | reverse complement strand
TCCTGATCCTCACGGTGGTGGTGGGCGCGTGGACTTGGCGCAGCATGGCGACTTTCCAGGCAGAAGTGCGCGCTCCGCGCCAGTCGATCGAGGCCGCCCGGCGCGCTGGACGCACGATCATGACCGGGCCGTACCTGTACCTGGCCACCGAAGACCCTCGGTACGTCGAAGACACCCAAGACGCCATGCGGGCGCTCCGCGCGCACATCGACACGCTCAGCACGGTCTCGAGGGTCCCTGCCAAGCGGGTGGAAGAGTCGAAGGCCGCCCTCACCCTGATCGAGGAGTCCACCGGGCTGCTGTGGGAGGCCAGCCCCGACGCCGACCTCAGCGGCGCGCTCGAGAACCTCGCGCGGGGCACCGCGGTCCTCGACCTGGCGCTCTCGTCGATCGAGGCCCGCGTCGAGCGCGGCATCTCCCAGCGCTACGATCTCGCCGTGCAGGGGGTGCTGGTCGCCTGGGGCGCCATGCTGGTCTCGGTGCTCGGCACGGGCGTGCTGGCGCGACGGCGCGACGGGGTCAACGAGCAGCGTGAAGGCCGACGCCTGCGCCAGCTCAACGTCGAGCTGGCCGGGGCCCTCAGCGAGGCCGCCAAGCCCACCGACGACAAGGCGCCGCCCCCCGAGGTGCTCGCCGTGGCGGGCGCCGACGCGCTGGTGCAGTCCGCCCGCGATGTGGTCGCGGCGCTCGGCGAGGTGCGACAGACCAACGCCCGCATCCGGCGCAGCTCGTCGTTCACCCAAGACCTGCTCGACGCGCTGTTGATGGCCGAGAACGAAGCCGAGGTGCTCGGAACGGCCACGCGGGCCGCCCGGGTCGCCTACTCCGACGCCGACTACCAGCTGCTCCTGCTGACGGGCGACGACGAGCCCACGCTGCAGGCCTTCGACGACGCCCACGACGCCGCGTGCCGGGTGGACGTGGCCGAGCGCTGCCCCGCGCTGCGCCAGGGCCGCACCCTGCACCACGGCTTGGGCGAGGGCATCGTCCGCTGCCCCCACCTCAAAGACGACGCCGGGTGCGTGACCTGCGCCCCCGTCCACCTCGCCGGCCGCGCCGAGGCCGTCTCGCAGCTCGCCGGCTACAACCCGTCGGTGACGCTGCTCGACGATCTCGAGTCGCTGGGTCTCGCCCTCGCGGCACGGCTCGGCGTGGTGCGCAGCCTCGCCAAGTCCGAACGCGACGCCGCCACAGACCCGCTCACCCGGCTGCCCAACCGGCGCCTGTTCAGCGAGCGCATCGCCAACCTCGACCGGGGCGAGACGATCTACACGCTGATCGTGGCCGACATCGACCACTTCAAGCGGATCAACGACGAGCACGGGCACGAGGTGGGCGACCAGTGCCTCGAGATCTTCGCCGACGTGCTGCGCGACGCCTGCCGCGCCTCGGACCTGCCCTGCCGCTACGGCGGCGAAGAGTTCGTGGTGCTGCTGCCCGACGTGGGCATGCGCGCCGGCTTGGCGGTGGCCATGCGCATCCGGTCGCTGCTGCGGGACGCCGGTCGCCGCGCCCCGGTGGCCTTCACGGTCAGCATGGGCGTGGCCTCGAAGCCCGACCACGGCGAGGCGGGCGAGGTGGTGCTGCGCGCCGCCGACGCCGCGATGTACGACGCCAAGGAGTCGGGGCGCGACCAGGTCATCCCGGCCCACCTCAGCTCGGCCTTCGCCGCAGAGGCCTGAGCCAGCAGCCGGCCCACCTCGGAGCGCCGCCTCCCGCACCTGCGTCCCCCCCCGGGGACGACGGGCGCGCTCCGGCGTGTCCTGATCGCGCAGGGTGTCTCGACCGGGCGCTGCGCCCGACCCCAGGCACGCTGCCCCGGGAGCGCCCCCATGGGCTCCCCCGGCGGCCGCCTCGGCGGCGCCTCCCGAGCCCGGAGACCCCATGAGCCCCAGCGAAGCCGCGTCGCGCAACCCCATCCTCAGCCGAATCGCCGCGCTCCAAGACATCCAGCAGTACCAGGAGCTGAACTGGGAGGGGAGCTTCGAGGCCTACCTCGACATCGTGCGGGCCGACCCGTCGGTGTCGCGCAACGCCTACCAGCGCCTCTACGACATGATCATGAAGTTCGGGACCGAGACCTACACCGAGTACAAGAAGACCATCGTCCGGTACAAGTTCTTCGACGACCCCTTCGACAACGGCAAAGACGCCGTCTTCGGCATCGACGTGCACCTGATGAAGCTGGTGCGGGTCTTCAAGTCGGCGGCCCTCAGCTACGGCCCCGAGAAGCGGGTGACGCTGCTCCACGGCCCCGTGGGCTCGGCCAAGAGCACCATCGCGCGGCTGCTCAAGAAGGGGCTCGAGTGGTACAGCCGCCAGCCCGACGGCAAGGTCTACACCTTCAGCTGGGTGATGCCCGACGGCGAGATCGTGCCGTCGCCGCTCAATGAAGACCCCCTCAAGCTCATCCCGCTCGAGTACCGGTCCACCATCCTCGAAGACCTCAACGGCCTGGAGCGCAGCCCCTACCCGGTCCGCCTCGAGGGCGATCTCGACCCGGTCAGCCGCTTCCTCTACAAGCAGATCATGAAGGAGGTCGGCGGCGACTTCACGCAGCTCACCGAGCGCGTGCGGGTGCGTCGCCTGATCTTGTCCGAGAAGGACCGCGTGGGCATCGGCACCTTCCAGCCCAAAGACGAGAAGAACCAGGACTCCACCGAGCTCACCGGCGACATCAACTACCGCAAGATCGCCGAGTACGGCTCCGACTCCGACCCGCGCGCCTTCAACTTCGACGGCGAGTTCTGCGTGGCGAACCGGGGGCTCATCGAGTTCGTCGAGGTGCTCAAGCTGGACGTGGCATTCCTCTACGATCTGCTCGGGGCCTCACAAGAGCACGTCATCAAGCCCAAGAAGTTCGCCCAGACGATGATCGACGAGGTCATCATCGGCCACACCAACGAGCCCGAGTACCGCAAGCTGCAGAGCAACGAGTTCATGGAGGCCCTGCGCGACCGGACCATCAAGATCGACGTGCCCTACATCACCAAGTGGCACGAAGAGGCCAAGATCTATGCCAAGGACTTCAACAGCCGGCGGGTGGCCAAGCACATCGCCCCGCACACCCTCGAGATGGCGGCCATGTGGGCGGTGCTCACGCGCCTCGAGCAGCCCAAGAAGCACAACCTCACGCTGCTGCAGAAGCTCAAGCTCTACGACGGGAAGACCCTCCCTGGCTACACCGAAGACAACGTCAAGGAGCTGCGCAAGACCGCGATCCGGGAGGGCCTCGAGGGCATCAGCCCCCGCTATGTGCAAGACAAGATCTCGAACGCCCTGGTGCGCGACTCCGGCGACGCCATCAACCCCTTCATGGTGCTCAACGAGCTCGAGAGCGGCCTCAAGCAGCACTCGCTCATCTCCGACGAGGAGACCCGCAAGCACTACCGCGACCTGCTCGGCGTGGTGAAGAAGGAGTACGAGGACATCGTCAAGAACGAGGTGCAGAAGGCCATCGCGTCCGATGAAGACGCCATCTCCCGGCTCTGTGGCAACTACATCGACAACCTCAAGGCCTACTGCCTCAAGGAGAAGGTGAAGAACTCCTTCACGGGCGCCTACGACGAGCCCGACGAGCGCCTGATGCGGTCCATCGAGGAGAAGATCGACATCGCCGAGGCCCGCAAAGACGACTTCCGCCGCGAGATGATGAGCTACATCGGCGGGCTGGCCATCGACGGCAAGATCTTCGACTACAAGGCCAATGAGCGGCTGCACAAGGCCCTCGAGCTCAAGCTCTTCGAAGACCAGAAGGACACCATCAAGCTCACCAGCCTCGTGAGCCAGGTGGTCGACCGCGACACGCAGGCCCGCATCGACATCGTCAAGCAGCGCCTCATCGACAACTTCGGCTACGACGACCAGTCGGCGACCGACGTGCTCAACTTCGTGGCCTCGATCTTCGCCCGGGGGGACGCCAAGAGCAGCGAGTAGGC
>JBDQIL010000583.1:0-3945 GCA_040264415.1 Myxococcota bacterium | reverse complement strand
AGGCCCTCTTGGGTTGGTTTGGGCTTGTTCGCTCAGACCCGCTCGACCTTCGAGGGCTCGGCGAGGGCGTTCCGCTTCTCCTGGGCGTCCCAGTAGAATGCGAAGGGCGGCCGGTCGACGTACCGCCCGGTGCCGCGCTCGGTGAAGAGCTGGTCGTCTTGCCAGACCACCCGACCCCGCGAGAGTGTGACCGCGGCGTTGCCGGTGATCTCCATGCCCTCGTAGATGTTGAAGATGCGGGCCGTGTTGGTGGACGTGACCGCGACGAACTGGCTGGGGGTGAGCTTGCCGGTGCGCACGCCGTGGTGCCAGAGCACGCCCATGCGGTCCTCGATGCCGCCCGTGCCGTTGGGGATCGAGCGGAAGTCGTCTTTGCCCGCCTCTTTCTGGGGGGTGCAGAAGCAGCAGTGGTCGGTGGCGGTGGTCTGCAGCATGCCGGCCTGGAGCCCGCGCCAGAGGGCGGCCTGGTGCTCCTTGGCCCGGAAGGGCGGGCTCATGACGTGGTGGGCGGCGGTGCGCCAGTCGGGGTCACGGTAGACGCTGTCGTCGATGACCAGGTGCTGGGCGAGCACCTCAGCGAAGACCTGCTGGCCTTCGTTGCGTGCGCGGGTGACCGCCTCGAGGGCGTCGATGCAGCTGGTGTGCACGAGGTAGACCGGCACGCCCAGCACCTCGGCGATGCGGATGGCACGGTTGGCGGCCTCGCCCTCGACCTCGGGCGGCCGAGAGAGCGGGTGGCCCTCGGGCCCGGTGATGCCCTTGTCGAAGATGTCCTGCTGCAGCGTGTAGACCAGCTCGCCGTTCTCGGCGTGCAGCGTCGCCAGGGCGCCCAGCTCGCGGCAGCGCTTGAAGCTGTTCACCAGGGTCTCGTCGTCGCACATGATGGCGTTCTTGTAGGCCATGAAGTGCTTGAAGGAGTTGACCCCGTGCTCCTCCACCAGCGTGCCCATCTCGCGCCGCACCGACTCGTCCCACCAGGTGATGGCCACGTGGAAGGAGTAGTCGGTGGCAGCCTTCTCGGCCCAGCCGCGCCACTTGTGGTAGGCCTCGAGGATGCTCTCGCCGGGCCCGGGGATCACGAAGTCGATGACGCTCGTGGTGCCGCCGGCCGCGGCCGCCGAGGTGCCGGTGAAGAAGTCCTCGCTGGCCACCGTGCCCATGAAGGGCAGCTCCATGTGGGTGTGGGGGTCGATGCCCCCGGGGATGACGTAGGCGCCAGTGGCGTCGATGACCTCGGCGCCGGCGGGCGCCTCGAGGTCGGGCCCGACGGCGGCGATGGTCTCGCCCACGACGAGCACGTCGGCCCGTCGCTCGCCTTCGACGGTGACGACGGTGCCGCCGCGGATGATCTTGCTGTTGCTCATGGGGTCTCCGAAGGAGGGGAGGGGGCCGGGCCGGTGGGCCTACTTGCCGGTGTCTTTGATGATCTGGGGCTCGAAGCCAGGGGCGGCAGCCTTGGCCAGGGCCTCGGCGTACTCGCCGTAGCGGCCGGTCATCTGAAAGCCCCACTTGTCCTTGACCTGGCGGCCGTGGTTGAGGTCGATCTCGGTGACCAGCAGGCCGTCACGGGTGCGCGACAGGCCGGGCGTGCGGCCGCCGGTGGGGGCCGCCACGTAGGAGCTGCCGTAGAAGTGGCCGAAGTCGTTGTGCGCCGGGCCCCCGTCGCCGCTCGTGAAGGCGTTGGGGAAGGTCTCGGTGCCGATGCGGTTGATGCCGGCCACGAAGTAGTTGTTGGCGATGGCCGCGCAGCGGGCCTCGACCGGCCAGAGGGGCTCGGACAGCGCGCCCACCGTCGCGGACGGGTTGAACACGATCTCGGCGCCGTTGATGCCGAACATCAGCCAGTTGAGCGGGTGGTGGCGCCCGTAGCAGATGTTGATGGCCACGCGCCCGAACTCGGTCTCGAAGACCGGGTGCCCGTCGTCGCCCTCCATGTAGTAGGTGGACTCGTTGAAGTCACCGACCCGGGGGATGTGGTTCTTGCGGTGGCTGCCGATGACGTTCCCGCGGTTGCCGATGACCACCGCGGTGTTGTGGATGGTGCCGCCGTGGGCCTCGTCGCGCTCGAGGATGGGGCTGACGATGACCATGTTGTAGCGGCGGGCCAGGGCGGCCAGGCGCTGGGTGGACGGGCCGTCGATGGGCTCGGCGAACTCGAGCCAGGGGTGCTTCTCGCGGGTGCAGAAGGCGAAGGGCATGGTCCAGGCCTCTTGCAGGCCCAGCACGTTGACGCCCATCTTGCCGGCGGCGTGGATGATGGTCTCGATGCGCTGGCAGAGCGCCTCGAACTGCTCCTCCACCGGAGCCGAGGTGTCGGCCACGATCTGATTCTGGATGACGCCGACGCGGACCACGCGGGGCGCGCGGCGCTGCTCGGCGGCCGCATGGAACTTGAAGGCGGCCAGCTCGAAGTCGTGGGTGTCGGCGTAGGCCGCCACCGCGGCGGGGATCTCGAGGGGGTCGGGCAGGTCGCCGTACAGGATGCGGAAGGCCTCGGCTTGATCTGCCGGGTCGAGCTTTCGAAGCAGCCCTTCAAGGCTGTCGAGCTCGGGCGCGGGGCCGTCGAGCAGGGCCTTGACCGCCTCGTCGTCGGCGGAGGCGGTGCGGGTCTGGGTCTGGGGCGAAGGGGCGGACGGATCATGGGCCACGGGGCACCTCGTCGAGCGGTGGGACCGAGACTCTACTGCATGACCCTCGGGCTTGGGGCGTGGAGCGGTCCGGGCGCGGAGGCAATAAGACCACGGGGTGGTCACGCTGGGCGCGCTCGCGGGGCCGACCCCCTCTGCTCTGGAGCCTGCCATGTCCTCGACCGCCGCTCGCCTCGAACGCGTGACCCTGGGCCCCGAGGCGCCCTCGGGGGCCCTCATCTGGCTGCACGGGCTGGGGGCAGATGGTCACGATTTCGAGCCTGTGGTGCCGATCCTGGGCCGTCCCGACCTGCGGGTGGTGCTGCCGCACGCGCTGGTCCGCCCGGTGACCGTGAACCGCGGGTGGCCGTGCCGCTCCTGGTACGACATCCGCCACCTCGAGCCGGGCCCCGATCGCGAGTCGGAGGCCGACATCCGTGCGTCGGCGCGGCAGGTGGAGGCGCTGGTGCAGGAGCAGCGCGACGCGGGCGTGCCGGCCGATCGCATCGCGCTCGTGGGCTTCTCGCAAGGCGGGGCGATGGCGCTGCACGTGGCCCTGCGCTGGCCCGAGCGGCTGGCCGGCGTGGTGGCGCTGTCCACCTACCTGGTGCTGCCCGAGACCCTCGACGGCGAGCGGGCGCCAGCCTCGCAGGGCATGCCCGGCTTCTTCGCCCACGGCAGCCAGGACGGGGTGGTGCCCATGGCCCGGGGCCGGGCCGCCTTCGACCGGCTCGACGGCTGGCTCGACGCGACCTGGCAGACCTGGCCCATGGGCCACGCGGTGCATCCGGGCGAGATCGACGCGCTGACAGCCTTCTTGGGTCGGGCGCTGCCGGCCGTGTGAGGCCCGGGGGCGGTCAGAACTCGATGAGCAGGCGAACCTGCGCGGGCGGCTCGGTGGGCGCGCTGAGGCGGTAGGGCGGCTGCGCGAGCACGTCGAGGGCGCAGTCGCGGTCGGCGGGGAGCACGGTGTCGGTGGGCCGCAGCGGGGTCAGGGTGGCCTCGGAGGCGGTGCCCAGCCGGGGGTCGACGGTGGCGGTCCACTCGAGCAGTCCGGGCGTGGCGGCCCCCTCGAAGCAGGCCGAGAGCCGGGTGGAGCGGGCCGTGACCTGGATTCTCGGGACGATCGGGATTTCGGGGCAGACGGCGTAGGTCATCAGGTATCCTCTGGGCCGACACCAGCCTTACAAATCGAAAACTTCGGCTCTAGACTGAGCAGTCGAATCCCTTTTGAAGGTCTCGTTTCCGGGAGGACTGACCATGAAGAACCGGCCCCTGATTCTCGTGCTTCTCGCTGCCGTCCTGGCTTGCGCAATCT
>JBDQIL010000582.1:0-3955 GCA_040264415.1 Myxococcota bacterium | reverse complement strand
GGCCAGAGGGAACATGCGGTCTCCAGTTTTGGTGAAGGACGTTCATTCTATAAACATTGTTTACGCTATGTGGCAAGACAAAAAAAGGGGGCTGGCGTGAAGCCAGCCCCCACCCTCAGTCGGCTCAGGCCGCGTCTTGCTGCTTCTCGAGCACCTTCCAGGCGACCGCGAGCTGCGCAGGATCGGCGCCCCAGCCCTGCAACAATCCGTCGAGCGCGCCCCGCAGGATCTGCGCGGGCTGGAACTGCACGGGGCTGCTCTCGGCCATCTTCAGGTACTGAAGGCTGCCGTTGAGGTTCGCCACGATGATCAGCGCCCGCTGCACGGGGTTTCCTGGTGCGAGAGCACCCGCGGCCACCGCCGCCTCAGACAGCGCCGCCACCCGCTGGATCTGGACCGACACCGCCGCCATGAAGCGGTCGTGGGCTGCGCCGGTGATGAGCCGGCGCGGGTCGACCAGGAAGAGGTTGATCAGCCGCCAGCCGCCCGGGTCGGTGACCGAGAGGTCCCAGAAGCACCACGTACGGGCGAGCAAGGCGTACAGCGCGGCCTGCGGTTCGGGCAGCTCGGCGCTCCCGAGCGACCGCGCCTCGGCCTCGGCGGCGTCGAGGGCGCGGGCGTAGCGACCCAAGGTGCGGTGACCGAGAGCGGCCACGATCGCATCTTTCCCGTCGAAGTAGCGATACACCGCGCCGGGGGTGAGATCGAGCTCGGTGGCGAGCGCGCGCATCGCCAGGCCACGGGGGCCCTCTTCGATCACGATGCGCATCGCAGCGTCGAGGATGGCTTCGGTGCGGGCGGCGCGGCGACGCTCTCGCGGGGTCAGGTCAGGCAGATGAGAGGTCGTCATGCCTAAACGTTAACGGCGTTCACCATGAGAAGCAAGAGGCGGGCCCGCCGCGCATCAGGGGGTGACCAACGTGAAGAAGAAGCACATCTCCTCGTCGGTGCGCTCGCCGTAGCGCACCGTGGCGTCTCCACCCGAGTTGTCCCAGGTGCACTCGAAGTTCACCCGGTCGCCCATGCCGAACGGGGCTGGCTCGGTGAACTGGTAGGTCATCTGGTTGTCGAAGTCGTAGTCGCCCGACACGAGACAGCTGGTCGAGCCGTCGCTGTGCTCGATCGAGGCTTCGAAGCGGGCGCCGAGCTGGTGCATGTGGGGGAAGATGCCCAGCACGTTGAGCGGGAAGTAGGTGTTCTCGAAGGACGAGCTGTCGGAGTACGCGGCGTCGCCTGCCGGAATCTGGAAGGAGTAGCTGCCCAACGGCGCCATGAAGACGCCCTTGTCCACCGAGTCGGTCAGCCGGAAGGCGTAGCCGGAGCGGTCGGAGAGCTCGTCGCCATCGAGGGCATTGTTGAAGTAGTGCATCTGCATGACCAGCGTCTGGTCGTCTGGCACCTCCATGCCCACCCCGTCGGGGAACTCGATGGGGAGCATGCCCGGCGCCCAGGCAGCGATCATGCCCTCGGTGGCGCTGCCGCCCTGTCCGTCGATGCAGTCCCACCCGGCGTCGGCGAGGTACTCGTCGCCCAGCGAGTCGGTGTCGACCGTGAAGAGCACGATGTGGTGGACCAGCGCGGCCTGATCGACCACTGGGGCCATCGCCGTGATGTAGCGGCCCGCGACGTCAGCTGAGTCGAGGGCGAAGCACCGGTACTCGTTGCCCGGGTTGCTCGCGTCGGCGAAGGCGGGCGTGTAGGCCACGGGCAGCACGATCTCGACGTCGGGATCGGTGAGCGCATCAGACACGCCGACCACCCCGGGGGCGTCGGTGGGATCGCCCATGGGCAGGTCGGACTCCACCCAGGCCGAGAAGGTGTCTCTCGCCGTCTGAGGCAGCGTGAGCAGGTCGGACCCCACGTAGTCGCGGCAGGCCGGATCGGACGCCGCCGGAGGCATGCGGCCGTCGTCGATCGCGGCCATCATGGCGGGAGCCAGCGCCGAGACCACGGTGGGGTCGGTGAAGTCGCCGGGCCCGAGGCCGCCCGGCTGGTGGCAGCGGGTGCAGTGTTGGGCCAGCATCGGCTGCACGTCTTCGTAGTAGGTCACGTCTCCGAGCGGCGCGGCAGAGTCGCCCTGAGCGCTCGCCCCTTCGCCCGCGGGCTCCTTGGAGCCACAGGCGGCGGCGGCGATGGCGAGCGGAAGCAGACAGATGGCGCGGTGCATGAATTCACTCCCATGAGGCCCCGATCATAGACGCCTCGCCAGTCATCCGCACCCCGCTACCCTCGCACGACTCGCACATCCGCACCGATCTCGGCCAGCAAGGTGGCGTACCAGTCTGCCACGCGTGCGGTGTGCCCCGGCAGCGCGGTCGTACCCCAGACCACACTCAGGGTCTCCACCGTGTCGTCGTGCGTCTTGGTGCGCTGGCTGTCCTTCACCGGGTTGGCGCACGGGCCCGCCGCGTCGAACAGGCAGAGCAGCCCCGACAGGTCGATGACCTGACCCGACGCGTTGAAGACGTAGGCCGACCCGACCGCCGCGAGCCCGATTCGCCACGGAGCGGCGCCGAGGTCGGCGTCCACCACGCTGATCGGCAGCCCGCTGTGGAGGCTCACCGCGTTGAGGGCGTCGACCACGGCGTTGATCCCACGGTCGGGGGCCAGCCAGCCCTTCTCACGCGCCTTCACCAGATACTCGCTGGCGGGCTTCGAGCGCCCCGCTGGCTTGAAGCCACCGTGGCGGAGCAGGTCGCGCACCGCGGTCTTCGCGCCAGCGGGGGAGGGCACCGGCGCGGACGCGTCGGGGGCGAACCAGGCGGCCACCGATCGGGGCGTGGGGAGGGCGCTCAAGGGCGCCGGCAGCCGCGCCGCGATCACTGCGGCGTCGAGCAAGGGGTGCGGGTCGAGGATCACGGCGTTCATGGGCGCTCGCTATTCGGGAGGGCCCCCCCGCGCGACTCAGACCGCGGCGCGCAGGCGGCGCAGGGCTTCGACCTCGATCTGGCGGACCCGCTCGCGGGAGATGCCCAGCTCGGAGCCGATGTTGGCCATGCTGCGGGCGTCGTTGCCGTCGAGCCCGAAGTGGTGGCGGATGATGTATTGCTCGCGCTCGTCGAGGCGCTCGGCGAAGACCCGGTCGAGCACGGTCAGCTCTTCGAGCTTCATGGCCGCGCGGTCGGGGGCGGAGCCCTTGTCGTCGGACACCAGTCGGTCGAGGATGGTGAGGCCGTCGGTGTCTTCTTGGTCGATGGAGAGGGTGGCACCCAGCCCCAGCAGCATCTCGGCGCGATCGGGGTCGATGCCGACCTCTTCGGCCAGCGACGCCACGTCGACGTCGATGCCGTCGCGCTGGAGCTGGGCGGCGACCTTGCGGAGGTTTCGGATCTGCTCGACCGCGCCGCCGGGCAGGCGCACCAGCCGCCCACCGTTCTCGAGGGCGCGGGTCATCTGGGCGCGCACCCACCAGCGCGCGTAGGTGGAGAATCGGATCTCGCGCGCAGGGTCGAAGCGCTTTGCGGCCCGCAGCAGCCCGATGATGCCCTCTTGGATGAGGTCTTCGGTGCCCATCATCGAGCAGGCGAGCTTGCGGGCCTCCCCACGAGCGACCCGGAACCCCGACATCGCGAGGGTCCAGCGGAGCGCTTCAGCGTCGGCGAGCGCCCGGCGGGCGACCTCGACCTGCGGCGCCAGCTCGGGCTGCCGGGCCCGCAGCTCGCTGGCCACGGCGACCGCCTCGATGATGCGGTCTACATGCCGGGCGCGGGTGCGCTCTTTGCGGGGGCCACGGCGGGACAGCACCTCGGCGGCGGCGGGGATGCCTTCGATGGCGGCGAGCGCTGCCTCTTCGGCGGCCTGGATGGCGGCTCCGAGCTCGCGCTCTTGCTCTGCGGTCAGCTGCTTTGCCATGGGGTCCCCTGTCGCTGCGTGGGTGGGATGCTTCAACTACCGGGGCCTCCGACGGCGCCACGGTGAGCGGTCTGGGTACTGGAACCAGCCAGCACGCCCGGAT
>JBDQIL010000581.1:0-3957 GCA_040264415.1 Myxococcota bacterium | reverse complement strand
TGGGGCACCTCGACATGCTGGGGCCCCCCACCCCCGCCCCCGCGGGCGCCCTCGACCATCTCCATGTCAGAGGCGTCGACGTCGGCGGCGCCCACCTCGAGGTCGAGCTCGGCGAAGGGGTCGTCGGCGGTGGGCCCGTCAGACTTCAGGTCTTGGAAGGCCTGCAGCTGGAGGGCGCCGAGCCCGGCCGGAACGCTCAGCTCGAAGGGGCCGGGTCCGTCGAGCAGCAGCTTGCCCTTCGGGTCGACGCCGCCGGGCGCAGTGGGATCGGGCACCCGCACGTCGAGGTCGACCGGAAGCAGCGGGTCGCCGCCGGTGATGGTGCCGCGCACGACCACCGTGTCGCCGTCGTAGAGGCCGAACGGGACCGCCGCGCCCCCGCCCACGCCGGGCTGCCCCTGGCTCTGCTCGACCGCCTCGTAGAAGGCCGGGTCGAGGGGGACCGGCTCGCCGGTGACCCGCTCGGGCCAGCAGCCAGCGGCCAGCGCCGCCGTGGCGATCAGGGCGCGACGCACAGCGCCTCCCGGTACCAGGCGACCGTGGCGCGCAGGCCGTCGGCCAAGGCCGTGGGCGCGCTCCACCCCAAGCGCTCCCGGGCCCGGGTCACATCCAGGCACTTTCGAGGCTGGCCGTCGGGCTTGGTGGCGTCGAAGCGCACCGGGCCCGTGTACCCGCAGGCCGCCGCGATCTCGGCGGCCAGCTGCGCCACCGACACCTCGACGCCGGTGCCGATGTTGACGGGGTCTGGAGAGGGCCACGCCAGCATGGCGAGCAGACCGTCGGCGGCGTCGGCCACATAGAGGTGCTCGCGGGTGGCGCGGCCGGTCCCCCAGACCACCAGCTCGGGGGGGTCGGCCAGGCAGCGCTGGATGAGCGCCGCGACCACATGCGCCCGCTCGGGCTCGAGGTGGTCTTCGGGCCCGTAGAGGTTGGCCAGCATGGGAAAGACCGCGCGAAAGCCGTGCTGATCGAAGTACGCGCGCCCGAGCTCCATCAGCAGCCGCTTGGACACCGCGTAGGCGGCGTTGGTGGGCTCGGGGCGCCCCTCCCACAGCAACTCTTCGCGAAAGGGCACCGGGCAGATGCGGGGGTAGGCGCAGGCCGACCCCGCCCCCACGAACACCTCGACGCCATGTCGGTGGCTGGCCTCGAGGGCGTGGATGTTGATGAGGGCGTTGTCGCGACCGCTCTCCACCGGATGGGCCCGCATCCAGCCGATCCCACCGCCGTCGACCGCGCAGTGCAGCACGTAGCGGGGGCGCACATCGGCGAGCAGCCGGTCGGCCTGGGCGGGGTCGCGCAGGTCGCCCGCGTCGCGGCCCACGGCCACCACGTCTGCCCCGCGTCGCGCCGCCAGCCGGGCCACATGGCGCCCCAGAAAGCCCCGCCCTCCGGTCACCAGCACCCGCGCGTCGGCCAGCTCCACCCGCTGCATGGGCGCCCCGTTCAGACGTTGGAGTAGGGGTTTCGGATCGGCATCAGCGGCAGCGCCGCCACCAGCTCGTCGATGCCCTGGTCGATGTCCACCCGGGTCTCGAAGCCCGACGCGCGAATGCGGCCGTAGTCCACCTCGTAGTCGCGCTTGTCTTCGTCGGTGCCGATCTCGGCGTAGTGCACCAAGAAGTCGAGGCGCTTCTGCAAGAGCTCGACGATGCCCTTCTTGGTGAAGTTCATCGAGTCGTGCCCCACGTTGAAGACGCTGTGGTCGAGCTGGTCCCAGTGGCTCAGCATGTGGACGAAGGCCCGCGCGATGTCGGTGACGTGTATGAAGGTGCGCCGGAAGTGCCGCTCGTAGATGACCAGGTAGCGGTTGTGGATGGCCTGCCAGGCGAAGTCGTTGATGAGCAGGTCGAGCCGCAGCCGCGGGGCGATGCCGAAGGCGGTGGCGAACCGCATGCAGACCGCGTCGCCGCGCTCCACACAGAGCTCTTCGGCCTTGGTCTTGGTCTCGCCGTACAGCGACAGCGGGTTGAGCGGCGTGTCTTCGGTGCAGATGCCCTCGACCTCGCCGTAGTTCGACCCGGTGGAGCCGTAGAGCAGGCGGGCCGACGCAGGCATGAGCTCGAGCACGTTCTCGGTGCCGTGCACGTTGACCTCGACCGCCTCGCGCGGGAGCTTCTTGCACAGCGGGTAGCCGACCAGCGCCGCGAGGTGCACGACCGCGTCGGCGTCGGCGAGCTGCGGCCGCAGGGCGGCCCGGTCGCGAACGTCGACCTCGGCGAAGGAGAAGCGGCTGTCGAGGAAGTGCGGCAGCAGCGCCTGTCCGCCGAACATGAGGTTGTCGATGACGTGCACCCGGTGGCCGGCCGCCAGCAGGCGCGGCACGAGGGTGGAGCCGACGAAGCCGGCGCCTCCCGTCACCACGATCTTGAGGGGGTCAGCGGTCATCGCGCGGGGTCCTCCGGCAGGGCAGGGCGAGAGCATAGCCCGGACCCCGCCGCGTCGCGGCAGAGCGCGTCGGGCAGCGGGCGGGCTCAGCGGGCCAGGAAGTCGGCCACCGCCGCCCAGGTGGCCTCGAAGGCGCCCGCGTCGTAGTTGGAGCGGCTGCGCAGCCAGTCGACGTGGGCGGGGTCGCTGTCGGGGCCCCGGAAGTACCCGATGACGTCGAGGTGGTCGGCCCGCTCGGCGTGGATGAGCTCGCCGTGGAGCTGCGAGAGGGTGGGCACGATGGCGTCGTTGTCGGCGGGGGAGGGGGCCTCGCCCAGCTTCTGAACCAAGGGCAGCCGCGGCGCACGGGGCGCGACGCGACGCGGGCGACCCGCGAGCCCGTACAGGGCCCGGTAGAGCTGGTGGGAGGGGTGAAGTCGCTCCCGCAGCCCCAGCCCGGCGCCGCTGGGGGCGCGGGCCCGCAGCACCACCGAGCCGTAGGCCACCCCCTCGCGATCGGTGAGGGCCTGGTCGAGCGGCCCCATTCGGTCGGGGACCAGCTGCCGCAACAGGGTGCGGTCTTGCCACACCTCGCCGAAGAAGGACTGGATCTGATCGCGCCGGGCCGGGTCGAAGTCGCGCAGCACGTCGGTCCAGACGTCGTCGATCAAGCCGGCGTCGGTGTGGGTGCCACGGCTGCCCAGCAGGCGAAGCCGCATGAGGGCGCCCGCGGGGACCGTGGCGATGGTGCCCAGCCGAACCACCCGCAGCGTGAGCAGGCTCAGCAGCCGCAGCCAGTGCTCGCCCTGCGCGGTCCCGAAGAAGCTGGCGATGGGCGCGCCGGTGTGGGGGGAGGCCACCGAGACCACGCTGCGCACGTTGGGCCGCACCGCGCGCCAGGCGTCCAGCACCGATGACGTGGCGGTGACCTCGCCGTCGGGCGACAGCAGCACCCGCCCATCGATGCCCCCGGTGGAGTGGCCCACCACGTGCAGGGTGTCGTTGGGGCCGGAGACCCGCGCGATGACCTCGGCCAGGCGGCCGGCCCGCCGCTCGAGGCTGGCCGTGGGCAGCGTGTCGACGTCGTGCAGCGACACGTCGAGGCCGCGGGCCCGCAGCTGGGCGCCGAGCATGCGGTGCACGTGGGCGAAGTACCGCATGCCGCCGATCGACGAGAAGCCGAAGAACCCGGGGACCAAGAAGACGCGGTGCATCATGCGACGCCCCTATCCGGGGCGCGGCGGCGCCCACTGCGGCCGCCCACTCAGCCCCGCGCCAGGACGACCTTGCCCATGTGCCCCTGCCCGGCCAGGTGGCCCAGCGCCTCGGGGAGGGCGTCGAAGGAGAAGGATCGGTCGATGACCGGGCGCACCGACGGGTGGGCCGAGAGCGCCCGGTTCAGCGCCTCGAAGTCGTCGCGGCTGCCCACGAAGACCCCCTGCAGGCGCACCCCGCGCATCAGCAGCTTGGTGACCGCCAGCTCGGTCTTGACCCCGTCGAGCACGCCGATCAGGCTGATGACCCCGCCGGTGGCCACCGACTTCAGGCTCTGGTCGAGGGTGCCCGCGCCGCCCACCTCCACCACATGAT
>JBDQIL010000580.1:0-3972 GCA_040264415.1 Myxococcota bacterium | reverse complement strand
GGGCTCGATGCAGCCGCCCAGGCGCACGCGCCACTGGTCGCGCCCGATGGTGTGTTCGGGGTCGCAGCCGTAGGTCTCGACCAGGACCGGGAGCCGGTCGCCGTCGATGTCGAGGACCTCCATGAGCGTGTCGTCGGCGTCGTCACACCGGGGGTCGTGCAGCGTGGACCAGGTCATGGGCTCGTCGTCGTCGGGCAGCCACCACAGCTCAGGCTCGGCCGAGAAGCCGCCGCCCTGATTGACGTGCACCTCCCAGGCGGCGGGCGTGCGGTCGCCCAAGCAGGCGCCAAGCAGCACGAGGTCGGGCAGGCGGTCGCCGGTCAGGTCGGTGAGCATCGTCTTGCGATCGTTGGGCACGGTGCATTCGGTGGGGAAGGGGCGCTGCCAGGCCCCGGGCACGTGCGTGGGCGGGGGGCGCCAGTCGATGGCCGGCTCGAAGCCATCGCCGGTGCCCACATAGAGCAGCCAGCGCTCGTCCCAGATGGGCTCGCGGTCACACGACGACGAGACCACGAGGTCGGGGATGAGGTCACCGGTGAGGTCGAGGGTGCCGTACAGGTGGTCGGGATCCCGCTCGCACAGGTTGCCGCCCAGGCCGGGCCAGCCGTCGCCGCCGTGGTCGGTGGGCAGGGGCCACGCCTCGGGCTCGGCGGCGAAGCCGGCGGTCGTGTTGCGCCAGACGTCCCACCGACCGAGCGACTCGACCTGCCCCTCGCCCACGCAGCCCGCGGTTCGGATGAGCTCGGGCGCGCGGTCGCCGTCGAGGTCGCGCACGGTGAAGAGATCGGCGTTGAAGCGCCCGCACTGCTCCTGTTCGGCGGTGCGCCAGCCGTCGGTGGCCAGCTCGGCCGGGGCCGACCAGGCGATGGGGTCGGCGGCGAAGCCCGCCCCGGTGTTGCGGTACACGGCCCACTCCGAGGTGCCCAGCGCCCCCTCGAGCGTGCAATCCGAGAAGACCACCAGGTCGGGGAGCAGGTCGCCGTCGAGGTCGCCCAGCTCGAAGAGGATGTCGGGGGACGACTCGCAGGCCCCATCGCGGAGGGCGCCGAAGGCGTAGTCCTGGCCGGTCTGGGGGAGCACCCACACCTCGGGCGTGGGAGAGAACCCGCCGCCATCGTTGTGATGCACCCACCACTCGGTGTCGCCCAAGGGGCCGTCGCGGTCGCAGTCGTAGATGCGTACCAGCTCGGGCGCGCGGTCGCCGTCCAGGTCGATCAGCCGCATCAGCTCATCACCCTCTCCCGAGCAGGTGTTGTCGAGGGTGGCCCGAGCGGGCACCGGCAGCGGCCAGTCGATGGCGGTCGTGGCGAAGCCCCGGGTGCAGGCCGCCCCCGAGTCGTCGGTCGGGGCCGTCGCGGCCGGCTGGGGGTCGCCGCCACAGGCCGAGAGGGCGGTGATGACGACGGGGATCAGGCGCATCGGCGCCTCCGGACGGCGGCCACCGCCAGCAGCGCGAGGGCCGCAGAGGGCGCCCCCGGCGCCGCCCCGCAGGTCTCGGCCGGGGCGGGCCCGGCCCGGGTGGCGTCGGGCGGGTCGCCGCCGAAGTCGGGCGCCGCGGTGTCTTGGGGCACGCCGTCTCCCAGCCCGTCCAGCGCCGAGAGATCGAGGGTCACGCGGGTCGCAAAGAAGCGGCCCTCGCGGTCCCAGGCCACCACCAGCTCGTCGCCGTCGAGGGCCAAGGCCGGCCGCATGGCGCCCTCGGGCGGCGTGAGCTGCGTCAGCATCACGCTCTCGTACGCAAAGAGGTCGGGGCCGAAGATCGACAGCACCACGTCCCCCTGATCCTGGTTGAACCCGTCGGAGGGGCGACGGGCGAGGTGCACCACCGCGAAGCCAGCGCCCAGCGGCAGCGCCCCCGCCGACCAGTAGGCGCGGCGGTCTTCGGGCAGCACCACGGCCTCTCGGAGCCGGCTGACCCAGGCGAGCTCGCGGTCGTAGAAGGTCGCCTGAATGGCTCCGTCGCCGGGCATGGCGAGCAGGGCGAGCTGGTCGGAGCGGGCGTCCCACACCATGCTCGTGCCGTTGACGCGGGCGGCCTCGTGGATGGGGTGGATGACGGGGGGCGCCTCTCCGGCGAGCGCGGCGTCGTCGAAGACGTGCAGCCAGTTGCGCTGCGGGATCTCGAGGTCCCAGTCGCCCTCGCCTGCGAACGCGACCGCGCGCAGGGCCGGCTCACACAGCACCGCCATGTCGTTGGTGACGTGCAGGGGGTCGCGATCGACGACGAGCACGGTCGGGCCGGGCTCGAGGTCGGGGGAGATGGCGGTGACCCAGGCGCTGTCGTCGGGTCGCTCGACGTTGCCCGACGCGGCGTGGAGCAGGTCCCCATCCGGGCACCGCGCCAGCCCGTGATCGACGAAGCGGCCGCCCCCGTCGATCCAGATCCGCGCGGTCGACGGGTCAGCCGTGAGATCGTCGTTCAGGGCCACGTCGTGGAAGCTGCCGCTGCGCCCGTGCCCCAGGTGCCAGCGACCGTCTGGGCCCCGGAAGGGGCGACCGTGACGACCGTCGACGCCCACCTCGACTGCCGGCCCCACCGCGTCGATGACGCCGTAGACCGCGCCCGCCGGGAGGCTCAGCAGCAGCAGCAGAAGCGTCACGGGGGTCCTCCTCGAAGAGGGCGGCGCCGAGCCGGCTGATCCGCGCGGCCCAGCTTGGACTACCACGATACCCCTCCTCGTCACCCGGGAGGACCCGATGTCCGGTTCGAGAGGCCTGTTTCCCCTGCTCATGGCGCTGGTCGCCCTCGTCGGCCTGGCCTGCGCGAAGCGAACGTCGCACGAGCCTGACCGCTACCTCTACGAGCTCGACGCGGACGAGGGCGCCGCGCCCATGATGGAGGTGGCGCGCGCCGACTCCCGCAGCCGCGCGGCCCCCCGCCGCAAGTCTGCCAGCGCGCCGACGCCCGCCATGGCGCCGCCCAGCGAGGCGGCCCAAGACAGCGCGCCACCCCCGACCAGCGACCCCACTCCGGCGACCTCCCGCATGGTGCACTACGCCGGCTCAGCCACCCTTCGGGTGGCCAAGGTCGACGCCGCGCAGGCCATCATCACGGCCATCGCTGCCGACGTGGGCGGCCTGATCGAGCGCCAGTATGGCGGCACCATCATCCTCCGGGTGCCGGTCGCCCGCTTCGACGAGAGCATGGACCGCGTGCTCGGGGTGGGTGACGTGCTCGACAAGCGGGTGTCCGCGACCGACGTCACCGACCAGTTCACGGCCACCGAGCTGCGGCTGCGCACCGCCCAGGCCACGCGCGAGCGCCTCGTGGTGCTGCTGGCCAAGGCCGAAGACGAGAAGGACAAGCTCTTCCTCGTGCGCGAGATCCAGCGCATCACCGAGGAGATCGACCGCCTCGCGGGGCAGAGCCGCACCCTGTCGCGGCTGGCCACCATGTCGCGCATCACCGTCGATCTGGTGCCCCGGCAGCAGGTCACCTGGAGCGGGGGAGCGGGGGAGGCCGACGAGCTGCGGTGGATTCGCGCGCTCTCGCCCTTCCGGCCCGACGCCGCCGCAGACGGGCGCCGCCTGGCGCTCCCCGTGCCAGAGGGCATGGTGGCGCTGACCGACCGGGGCCCGTGGGTGGTCGAGAGCGCCGACGGCGCGCGGGTGTGGTCGGGCCGCCTGCCCAACCGGCCCACCGGAGACGCCGCCTTCTGGCTGGCGGCGGTCCAAGAGCGCTTGGGCCCCGAGTTCGCGTCGGCCACCCCCGACCGCCTCGGCACCCTGTCCACCCTGCGGCTCGTCAGCCGGGACGACCAGCCCTACGTCTGGGTCATCGGCCTCCGGGTCGTGGGCTCGAAGCTCGAGGTGGTCGAGATCTTCTACCCCTCCATCGACCACGAGCGGCGCCATGGTCCCGCGGTCCGCGACGCCCTGACGGGCGCCGACGGAGGTGCCGCGTGAACCGCCTCACCGTCACCCCGCTCGCCCTCAGCTTGCTGCTCGTCTCGGGGGTCGCCTCGGCGCGGG
>JBDQIL010000579.1:0-3972 GCA_040264415.1 Myxococcota bacterium | reverse complement strand
CGATCTTGCCGTCGCGGTTGCCGAAGGCCCATTCGCGGCTGAAGAGCACGCTGGGCGTCGCGGCCAGCATGATCTGAGCCCAGGTCAGCGCGTCGGCGGCTGGAGCCAGCAGGAGGACGACAGCGAGCAGGTGCGGCGTCATGGTGGACCTCGTATTCAGGGCTTCGACCCCGCAGCGTGGCGTTGGTTCCCTGCGATCGCGCGGTCTCCCGTAGACTCCCCCCTCCCCTTGCCTGGACCCACCATGACCCCTGATCTCTGGATGCTGGCCGCCGCCGTCGCGCTGACCTGGGCTCAGATCATGCTGGCCGCGACGCCCAGCGTGCTCTTCAGCCGCGAATGGGCCTTCGGCAACCGCGACGGCAAGATCGAGCGGGCCCCATGGGTGGCGCGCGCCGACCGGGCCGCACAGAACATGAAGGAGAACCTCCCCCTGTTCACAGCCCTGGTGTTGCTCGCGCACGTCTCCGGTGAGTCCGACGCGAGCTCGGCCTTGGGCGCGCAGCTGTTCGTCGGCGCCCGCGTGCTGCACGGCGCCGTCTACCTCGCGGGCATCCCGTACCTGCGCACGCTCCTCTGGGCGGTGTCGGTGGCCGGCATGCTGCTGATCGAGTCGAGCTTGTTCTGAGCTGGGTGCCCGTCGCTCAGCTGTCGTCGGCCCACGGGTTGTAGGTGCCGAAGCTCCACACGTGCCCCTCGAGGTCGCGGCAGGTGTATCCGCGCCCGCCGTAGGGCTCGTCTCGCGGTGGCAGCATGACGCGCGCCCCCGCCGCCACGGCCCGCGCGTGGTGGGCGTCGGCGTCATCCACCACCACATAGACGCTGGCGGTCACGCGCCCCGCGAGGGCCTCGGGGATGGTCTGCAGCGCGCCGATCTCGTCGTCGCGCCAGGTGCTCAGCATGAGCATCGATCCGCCCAGGGTGAGCTGCGCGTGGGCGATCTGGTCGGGGCCATCGCCCGGCACCCGCATGCGCTCCTCGAACCCGAAGGCCTCGCACAGCCAGGAGAGGGCTGCGACAGCGTCGCGGTATCGGAGCACGGTGCAGACGGGCGCAGTCATGGGGCCTCCCGGTGGGGCCATGACCCTACATCAAGGCGCGCTCTCATGGGGTTCGGTGCGCTCCACCCCCGCGCCGCTCCCCGGGTAGAGGCGCCGGTTCACGCCCGGCCGGGTGTAGCCCTGGATGAAGAGGGTGCGCGGCCGCGGGCTCGGGTTGGGCGGGCTGCCGTGCACCAGGAAGGGCCCGAACGCCAGCAGGTCTCCGGGTTGGAGCGAGAGCGCCCGGGCGTCTCCTGGCCGGCAGGCCTCGGGTGGCAGCGCGCCCGTCTCAGGGTGCGCGAGGAAGCCATGTCGGTGGCTGCCGGGCCACACCATCAGGCCCCCGCTCGCCGCGTCAGCCGGGTCGAGGGCCACCACCAGCTGCGCGAAGCCCCCCTGCGGCCCCGGGTCTCGCCAGCGGTCGGTCCCGAAGCGCCGGTTCGACGCGTCTTGGTGGGGCGCGTAGGCGAGGTCGCCGGCGGGGGCCTTGGGGTGGAGTTGCTGGAGGAGCTGCACCACAGGGCCGCTGCAGCCGAGCACCTGTCGGGCGACCGCGAGGTAGCGTGGGTCGGCGCCCCACCCGTCGAAGGCCGGATCGAGGCCCTCGCACCAGACCACCCGACGCAAGGTGGGCGGGGCCCCCCCGACCACCAGGCGCTGCGGATCGAAGCCGCCGCCCTCGGCCGAGGCGCGCAGCCGAGCCAGCCCAGACTGCAGCCGGGCCACCTCGTCGAGCTGCAGGAATCGACGCACGATGGCATAGCCATCGCGGTCGAGGGCGGCGGCGTCCAGGCGCGGGGGGGGCGCGGTCACCTCCTCACCCTGACCCGGGGCCGCCGCGGTGTCTACGCCCGACCTCGGGAGGGCGTCTTCTCGTAGCGCTCGCCGCGCGGGTCTCGAACCATCAGCCCGTGGTCGATGAAGCCGCGCCGAAGCGTGGCGGCGTCGCTCGACAGCGACTCCAGCCGGCGGTGGGCGAGACCGCGCGCAGCGTGTCGGCCTCGCCGAGGGCGCGGGCGCGCTCTAGCAGGCGGTCGAGGTCGAGCGAGCAGACCTCGCCCGCAGGGCCGCTCAGATCTCGCCCACCCCATGCTCGACCCGCTTCTCACGCTCCTGCGCCAGCTCTTCGAGCAGCGTCTCGGCCGCCTCCTGGCTCACCACGCCCTCGGCGACGGCCTTGCCCAGCGCCTCCTCCTGCACGCGGATGAGGTGCAGCGTGGCCTCGTCGAGGCGCTCGGCGTCGAGGTGATCGCCCGCCGCCTCACGCGCCGCGGCCCGGCCCTGTTCGAGCAGCGCGGTGTAGCGCTCCTCGAAGCTGGCGCGGATGTTCGGGTCGAGGGCGTCGCCCCGCCGGTCGAGGTCGGCGAGGGCGGCCTTCGCCATCCACACCTGTCCGCGGGCCCGCTCGTACTCGAGCCGCACCTGTCGGGTGGAGCTGAGCCCCAGCTTCGCGAGCAAGGGCTTCATGGTCAGCGCCTGCAGCACGAGCGACAGGCTCACCACACCGAAGATGAGCACCAGCAGCAGCCGCCGGCCCTCGAACTCGGCCGGCAGGCTCATCACCAGCACCATGCTCAGGCTGCCGCGCAGGCCGCCCCACACCAGCACGTGCGACCACGACCGGGGGAAGGCGCCGCTGGTGGTGAACCGCGACAAGGGCAGCAGGCTGTAGACCGTGATCGCGCGCGCGCCGACGACGACCAGGAAGGCCACCGCCACCAGCCCGCTGGCCGCGAACAGCTCGGGGATGTCGAGCTCGAGGCCCACCAGCAAGAACACGAAGGTGTTGCTGAAGAAGGCCATGAACTCCCAGAAGTCGACCACCGCCACGCGGGTCTGCACCTGCATGCCGAAGCGGCTGCCGAAGCTGCCCAGCACCACCCCGGCCACCACGGTGGAGAGCACCCCCGAGGCGTGGAAGTGCTCGGCCATCAAGAAGCTGCCGTACGCGGTGACCACGGTGAGCGCGGTCTCGAGCAGCTTGTCGTCGATGTTGCGGGTGAGCAGCGACACGGCGCCGCCGATCATGCCGCCGATGACGCAGCCGCCCACCGCCATCCACGCGAAGGTCTGGACGCCGTAGACCGCGATCTCCTGGACGCCCTCGAGGTGCGGCGGGTGGCCGTGCCCGGTCGAGACCCCCACCACAGCCGCCACGATGATGAAGACCACCACCGCCACGCCGTCGTTGAGCAGGCTCTCGCCCTCGACCAGCAGGTAGAGCTTCTTGGTGACGCCGGACGTCTTGAACAGCGCGAGCACGCTGATGGGGTCGGTGGCGGCGATCATGCTGCCGAACAAGAAGCCGTGGGCCAGCGTGAAGCCCTCGACCCCGAGCGCCTGCAGCGCGAAGGTGCTGCCGAAGGCGGTCAGCGACACCGCGAGCAGCACCCCGGGGAGGGCCAGCAACAGCACCGCGGGCGCCAGCTTTCGAAACTTGGCGAAGTCGACGTGGTAGGCGGCCTCGAAGAGCAGGGCCGGCAAGAAGCCCGCCATCAACAGCTCGGGCGTCAGATGCAGCGCCGAGAGGGTGTCGATGTGGAAGAAGCCCAGCGCCGTTCCGGCGAGCACCAAGGCGACCGTGTAGGGCACGTTGAGGCGGCGGGCGGCCATGCCGACCAGGGCCGCGATCAGCAGGAGGAGGAGGAGGGCGGTCTCGGCGTTGAGCATGCCCCCTGCTATCCCCTCGGTGCGCGGCGGCCGGATACGCCGAAGCCGCCCCTCCCCCGGAGCCTCCGTGAAGCGCGCGCAGGTGCTCGACGAGACCACGACCCCCGACGGGCTCCCCATGCGGCTGGTGCGGCAGGCGGGGCAGCTCATGGTGATCGTCGACGGCGTGGCGCTCATGGGCAGCCGCCTGCACGGCTCCGAGCAGGCGCTCGGCGCGCTCGCGGGCGAGCGGCTGGGGGGGCGGCCCCGGCCCCGCGTGCTG
>JBDQIL010000578.1:0-3990 GCA_040264415.1 Myxococcota bacterium | reverse complement strand
GGCGCGCCGTAGGCGAGGTCGGACCCGCCAACCGCTGGTTAGGGGGCGGCATGCGTCTGCCCATCGCCCTCACCCTCGCTGCGTGCAGCGGCGCGCCGTCGCCGCTCCCGGCTCCGACCGGCCCCGCCCTCCAGGCCCCCGCGTGGCTGGTGGAGCACGTGGCGCCCGACGGCGTCCACACCCCGCCGCTGTCGGCGCCGGGCGCCCTGCTCGACGACCCGATGGCCGACGTCTCCGGCTGGAGCCGCGACGACGCCGCGACCCACGACCCGGGCATCGGGCACGCCGCGGCCGGGGCGCTCCGCCTGGGCGCGCCAGACACCACCGGTCCACGAGTCGACGTCTCCCACACCATCTCGGTCCCCAGCCGCACCCGGTGCACGGTCCGCGCCTGGGCCCGCACCGAGGGGCTCGAGGGCGAGCGCCTGCAGGGCGGCGCCGCCCTCGAGGTGCGCCAGGTCAGCGAGAAGAAAGACCCGAAGACCAAGAAGCCGACGGTCTTCCTGCACGACCACCTCCCTCGGCTCCGCGGCACGACCGGTTGGACCGAGCAGGCGCTCACCCTCGACACCGACGAGACGCCGACCACGCTCGAGATCGTGCTCTCGGGCGGCCGCGGAACCGGCGGCGGCCAGGCCTGGTTCGACGACATCTCGGTGGACTGCCTCGACCCCGTCGCGGCCTACCTGCGCGGGGGCCCGGTCTGGAAGGGCCAAGGGGGGGCCCCGGTGGGCCGGGTGCGCATCGCTCGCACCGAGCGCCCGAGCGTGCTCGCCCCCGCCGGGTCCGCCTGGGCGGTCACGGTGTCTCGCGACGAGCCGCAGGTGCTGCGCACGCTGGTGGGCCTCGACGCGACCTCCACCGGCGGGGCCGAAGCCTGCTTCGCCATCACGGTCGACGGCCACGAGGCCACCCACCGCTGCATCGACGATCGCGATGGGTGGCGCCGCATGCAGGTCGATCTGCCCGCCGCCCCCGGCACCACCTCCACCCTGGGCTTCACCGTCGCGGCGAGCTCCGAGGGCGAAGGAGCGCTGCTGCTCGGCGCTTGGGGCGACCCCAGCCTCGACGCCGTCACCCAGACACCCGACCCGCGCCCAGACCTGCTGCTCGTCATCTTCGACACGCTGCGGGCCGACGATCTGGGCGTCGGCGGCAACGACGCCCGGCCGGCCAGCCCCGGCCTCGACGCGCTCGCCGCACAGGGCACCTGGTACAGCCAAGCGCGGTCCCCCACGAGCTGGACCCTGCCCAGCATCGCCACCATGCTCACCGGCGTCTCGCCACCGACCCACGGCGCCGGCTGGCGCATCCGACGCGAGGTGCGCCACAAGGGATCGAGCGGCGGCGCCCGGAGACAGCTCGACTACGCCGCGGTGCGGCCCGACGCGCCGCGCCTCGCCGGCCGCCTTCGCGACGCGGGCTACCGCACCACCATGCTCGGCTCAAACCACTACCTCGACTCGAAGTTCGGGTTCGCGACGGCATTCTCCGCCTACGGAGACTACGCAGGGAGCTCGGTGCCGGGCGTCACGCGGGCCTTCCCGCGCCTGAAGGACGCCATCGACGAGGAGGCCGAGCCGGGCGGGCGCCCGCACCTGATGGTGCTGCACCTGCTCGAGCCCCACCTGCCCTACCGCTTCCGCACGCCCACGCCCGACGGCTTCGAGATGCCCGACGTCTTCGAGACCGAGCACCAAGAGGTCGGTGATCTGGTCTCGGAGACCCTGCGCCGCGTCGGAGCGAAAGAGGAGGCCCACCCCCAAGAGCTGATCGTCATGCACCAGGCCGACTTCCGGTACGGCGACGACCAGGTCGCGACCATCACCGCCGACATGCCCGATGACGCGATCATCATCGTGGCCTCCGACCACGGCGAGGCCTTCGGCGAGCACGGCACCTTCCTGCACGGCCACCACCTCTACGACGAGACCGTCCACGTCCCGATGATCGTGCGGTGGCCGGGCGGCGCCCATGCCGGAACCACGGTCGATCAGCCGGTGGGGCTCGCCCAGCTCGCCCCGACGCTGCTCGCGGCGGCCGGGCTGCCCCTCGACGGGCTCGAAGGCGCGCCCCTCCCGCGCCCCGGCAGCGAGGGCCCGGCCCAGCCGCTCTTCTTCGAGCACATCTACAAGGGCCCCGATCAGGTGGGCGTGCTCGACGGAGGCTACAAGCGGGTTCGGCAGCTGCCTCTGCTGGGCCTCGACAGCCGCGTGAAGGGCCGGCCCGGCGCGGCCACCCTCTACAACCTGCTCGGCGACCCCGAGGAGCGGGTGGACCTGTCGAGCGTGCTGCTCGACGTCGCCGCGCGCCTCGACGCCCAGATCGACGCCCGCATCGACGCCACCCTGCCGGGCACCCACCTGCGCTGCGTCGGCCCCCACGACGCCGTGACCGTACGCAGCGGTGCGCCCTTCGTGCGCGGGGTGCCCCTCGACGCCTCTGGGGTCGACACGGCGCCCGATCGACGCACGCTCACCCTGCCCGCCCGCGGGGCCGGCGAGACCCGCATCGTGGTCGAGGCCGCCGACGGCGCGCCCATCTCGGTCAGTCCACCCGATGCCTGCAGCCGCTGGGAGATCGACCTGCCGCGGGCCGGCGTTCAGCTCGACGACGAGCAGCTCGATCAGCTCGAGGCCATCGGGTACGTCGAGGACTGACCACCACCCGTGATGAATTCGTCACAACAGCCGGCCACCGCAGCCGCCTTGTGAGCACAGGGACGGGAGCTTCACCATGGGCGCCGCCAAACCCGGAGCCCCCATGACCTCGCCGCTCTTCCAGCCCCTCGACCTCGGCCCCCTCTCGCTGCCCAACCGGGTGGTGATGGCCCCCATGACCCGCAGCCGCGCCAGCGCCGACCATGTGCCCACCCCGAGCATGGCGACCTACTACGCCCTCCGGGCGAACGGCGGCCTGCTGGTCACCGAGGGCACCGCGCCCACCCCGAACGGCTGCGGCTACGCGCGCATCCCGGGCGTCTGGAGCGACGAGCAGGTGGAGGCCTGGCGCGCGGTGACCGACGCCGTTCACGACGCCGGCGGCCGCATCGCCGTGCAGCTCATGCACTGCGGCCGGGTGGGCCACCCGCTCAACCTCCCCGAGGGCGCGCGCGTGCTCGGCCCGTCGGCCAACGCCGCCCCCGGCGAGATGTACACCGACCAGCAGGGTCCGCAGCCCCACCCCGAGGCCGAGGCCATGACCGAGGCCGACATCGAGTCCGCCATCGCGGGCATCGTCGATGCGGCCCGCAACGCCATCGCCGCGGGCTTCGACGCGGTCGAGCTGCACGGCGCCAATGGCTACCTCATCGAGCAGTTCCTCTCGCCGTCGGTCAACACCCGCGCCGACCGCTGGGGAGGCGACGCCGACGGCCGCGCCCGCTTCGCCCTCGAGGTCGCCCGACGCACCGCCGACGCCATCGGCGCCGACCGGGTCGGCTTTCGCCTCTCGCCACTGGGCGCCTTCAACGGCGTGACCGCGTGGGACTCCGCCCCCGCCGACTTCACTTCGCTCGCCGCGAAGCTGGGGGAGCTGGGGCTGCTCTACCTGCACCTGGTCGATCACAGCGCGATGGGGGCGCCCCCGGTGCCCGAGTCGGTGAAGGCCAGCATGCAGGCGGCCTTCGGCGGGCCGGTGATCCGCTGCGGAGGCTATGACCGCGCGCGCGGCGACGCCGACGTCGAGGCCGGGCTCGCCGATCTGGTGGCCTTCGGCCGGCCCTACCTCGCCAACCCCGACCTGGTGGCCCGGCTGAAGGCCGACGCCCCGCTCAACCCGCCCGACTTCAGCACCTTCTACACCCCGGGCGACAAGGGCTACCTCGACTACCCCACCCTCGAGGGCTGACGGGGCGACGCCGAGCCCGCGTGCTGGGGTAGACTGCCGGCATGAGCACCCCCATCCGCGTGGCCCTCGACGCCATGGGTGGCGACCACGGCTGCGCTGTCGCAGTCGAGGGCGCCGCCCGCCTCTCCACCGAAGACCGTC
>JBDQIL010000577.1:0-3996 GCA_040264415.1 Myxococcota bacterium | reverse complement strand
CCGGCGCGCGCAGGCGCCTACGACCTCGACCTGATCGCCAACATCGACCCCGACGTGCTGCCCTTCCTCACCTGGCCGCCATCATCTGATCGAGGTTCTCCTTCTCGCGCTTCGCCTGGGTGAGCATGTCCTTCAACATCCACAGCGAGGGCTTGTTCTCGTTGAAGAACAGGAACGAGAAGAGGCTGCCGGCCTGGATGTACTTGAGCACGTCGCGCCAGCTCTGGATCTGCTCGAGGTGCCGCGCCATGGTGACCGGCCGAAAGTAGAACTCGCGGTAAAAGCGCCGATGCAGCTCGATGAGGTCGTCGGGCTCGAGGCCCCAGGGCACGAAGGTGGGCTCCCAGAACGACTTCTCGCTGTCGGTCTTGTTGACGATGCGCCCCCACTTCTCGCCCTCGCGCTTCCAGACGTCCATCTGGGGGGTCTCGGGCAGCAACGTGTTGATCTGCACCGTGACGTCGTGCAGCGGGATGGACTTGGCGAACTCGATGGTCTCTTCGATCGTCTCGCGGGTGTCGGGCATGTGGCCCACCATGAAGAAGGCCTTGGGCCGCAGCCCCACCTTGTCGGCGGCGGTGATGGCGGCCCGGATCTTCTCTTTGGTGATGCCCTTCGAGATGAAGTCGAGCACCTGGTCGGAGCCAGACTCGACGCCGAAGCGGGTGCGCCAGCAGCCCGCCTCTTTCATGCGGCGCAGCAGCGGCTCGTCGACCACCTCGACCCGGCTGCTGCAGGTCCAGGAGATCTTCTCGTGCACGCCGCGGCGGATCATCTCGTCGCAGATGGCGTAGACTCGGCGCTTGTTGGCGCAGAACAGCGAGTCGACGAAGGCGATGTCGCGCACGCCGAAGTCGCGGATGAGGTGTTCGATCTCGTCGACGACGTATTCGGGGGAGTGGCTGCGGTAGCCCGACCGCGACTTCTGGCAGAAGGCGCAGGCGTGCGGGCAGCCCCGGCTGGTCACCACCGCGAACTTCGGGAACGCGTGCTCGTCTACGGGCACCGGCCGGTAGATGTTCGGCGGGAGCAGGTGTCGAGCGGGGAAGGGCAGCTGGTCGAGGTCGCGCAGCTTCTTGCGCTTGGCGGTGGTGACGAAGCCGCCCTCGCCATCGCGGTAGATGATGCCCGGGATGTCGGCGAGCGCCACCTCGCCCGACCCGTAGTGCTCGACCAGCTCGAGCATGGTGGACTCGCCCTCGCCCAGCACGCCCACGTCGAACTGTGGGTTGGCCATGGCCTCTTCGGGCACCAGCGTCACGTGGTAGCTCCCCAGCACGATGGGCGTGTCGGGCAGGGCGACCTTGAGCGCGATGCCGAGCTTCTTGCAGGTCTCGAAGGTGACGGTGAACGAGCCGATGCCGATGACGTCGGGCCGGAAGGCCACCACGCGGGCGACGGTCTTCTCGACGTCGAGCAGCTCGGCGGCCGCGTCGATGGCGGCGACCTCGTGGCCGGCCTGCTCGAGCACCGCCCCGATGTAGAGCAGCCCCAGGGGCGCCGAGTTGTAGAAGAGGAACGACGTGACCGGGTTCGCGTTGCCCTCTTCAAGCACCGAGTCGATCGGCGGGTTGATCAGCATGACGCGCATGGGGTCGCCTCCGTGGGGTGGCCACCCGCAAGGTAGCCTGAGCCTGGAGGCGCACCAACCGGCGGGTCAGCCGCGGGCCTCGAGGTCGGCGATCATCCGTGCAACGAAGTCGCGAATGCCCTTGCGGATCAAGCCCTCCGCCACGGGCGCCACCGCCTTGGCGACCAGCCGGTTGACCGGCACCTCGGGCTCGACCGTCTCGTCCCAGTGGATGGTGGTGGGGCCCCCGGGCGGCCCCTCGAAGCGGGCGACCCCCTTGATCGTCATCGTGCCGGGGTGCTCCGGTGGGGTCTCCCAGCGCAGCGTGCGGGTGGCGGGGTCGGCGGTGTAGCGAACCGTGTAGCGAGGCTCGAAGGTGGCGCGACCGCTGCGCTGCTGGCGCAGCACCAAGCGCACCGTGCGGTCATCGAGGCGCTCGTGCTCGGCGATCTCGAGGTTGTGTCGGACGTTCGCGTCGAGGCTCGCGAAGAAGTCGAGCGCCGCCACGGGGTCAGCGACGGTGGTCCAGGTGTGCGCGACCGAGCCGCGGAAGGTGGCCATGGGGGCTCCGTGCTGCGAAGCTCTGCCGTCTAACGGCAGTCGTGGAGCGCGCGCAGGTGTTGCCGGTCTGGACCGGGCCTGCGACAATGGACACGCGGCCTCGTCCCGGATGTCTCCATGCGCGCGCTCCCCCTCGCCCTGCTCCTCGCCTCGCTCGGATGCCGCTACGAGGGCGGCAAGGAGTTCGCCGACACCACCGGGCCGGGGGCCGACTCGGGCGACCCCGACCAGGCGGACGGAGCAGACGGAGCAGACACCGACGGTGACGACGGGGGCGACGCCTCCGACGCGGGCGACGGCGCCGATGGGGGCGACGGGGCCGACGGCGGCGACGCCTCCGACGGCGGCGACGCCTCCGACGGCGGCGACGCCTCCGACGGCGACGACGGGGGGGATGGGGCAGATGGCGGCGGCGATGGAGCGGACGGCACTGACGGCACCGACGGCGCCGACGGCAGCGACGGCACCGACGGGACCTCCACGCCCACCGAGGTCTGCAACGGCCTTGACGACGACGGCGACGGCGAGATCGACGAGGGCGGCGTGTGCCCCGACGACGTCACCACCGACCCCGGATCGGGCCACGCCTACATGCCCGCCGCCGGCTCGTTCACGTGGCCCGAGGCGGTCGCCCACTGCGCGTCCTACGGCTACTACCTGGCGATCATCAACGACACGACCGAGAACGAGCTGGTCTGGGACCTCATCTACGACGGCACCGACGGCGTCGCGACGGTCAGCGAGAACACCTGGATCGGCTACCACGACGACGGCACCGGCTTCGAGTGGGTCGACGGCACGTCGGGCGGCTACGAGGCCTTCTCGGGCGACGTCACCACCGAAGACTGGGGCACCGCCAACTACGGCCAGGCCGCCGCCTACGGCGACTTCGAGCAGGCGCTGTGGCACGAGGTGCCCGGCTCGTGGGTCTACGCCGCGATGTGCGAGTCGGACGGCTCGTAGGGGTGCAGCTCGGTGGGGCTCAGCCCCGCCGCTTCGTGCGGCTGCCGAGCGCCCGCGCGGTGGCCAGGCCGCCGAGCCACCCGAACAGGTGCCCCTCCCACGAGATGCCGGGGCCGACGGTGGGCAGCACACCCCACAGCATCCCGCCGAACACGAAGGTGACCGCGAGGCTGAGCACGATGGTGCTGGCCCGTCGCTCGTAGACGCCGCGGCCCATCAAGAAGCCGAGGAAGCCGAAGATCACCCCCGAGGCGCCGATGTGAACGGTGCCCGCGCCGCCGATGGCCCACGTGCCCAGCCCCGCGGCGAGCGCGCTGGCCGCGGCCACCACCCAGAAGTCCATGCGCTTTCGCGCGGTGACCAGGAAGCCCAGGACGACAAAGGGCACGGTGTTGGCGATGAGGTGCCCGAAGCCGCCGTGCAGGAGCGGCGCCAGCGGGATGCCCAGCAGGCCGTCGAGCGACCGCGGGCGCACACCGTAGGCGTCGAGCCGGCCGCCCATCAGCAGCCAGTCCACCACCTCGATGGCCCACAGGGCGAGGGCCGCGCGGCCCACGAGGCTGGCGCGTGCGCGGGTCTCGGTGACGAGGCCGTTCACCTCACGTCGCAGGGTGGCTCGGTCGGGCATGGACACCTCCCGGTGCGTAGACGCACGACACCCGGCTCCTATTGCGTCGGCCCACAGCGGCCGTTGGAGCGCAGGATGGGCAGCGACGACGCCGTTGTCGAGCCGGTTCTGCGAGTTGGACGTCACCAGCGGTGGGTGCAGCCCGCGTGAAGTCGGTGTAAGCTCCGCGGCCGAAGCATGGAGGCTCAATGTACCCGCTCCTGACCCTGGCCCTGGCCATCTCCACCCCGGCCAGCGCCAACTCGACCGGAAGGACCGGCAAGTCGACCTCCGG
>JBDQIL010000576.1:0-4001 GCA_040264415.1 Myxococcota bacterium | reverse complement strand
GTCGAAGGGGTGGTCGGGGGCGCCGCCCCCGACCACCCCTTCGACACCCCCCAAGACCGTCGCTACACGCTGCGCACCGGGCTGGGCGAGGGCGGCATGGGCGTGGTCGACGTGGTCACCGACCACCGCCTGGGCCGCGACGTGGCCCGCAAGCGCAGCCACGCCGGCGCTGGCACCCCGTCGGGCGGGCAGGGGCGGCTGGCCCAAGAGGCCTGGATCACCGCGAACCTCGACCACCCCGGCATCGTGGCGCTTCACGACGCCGGGCGCACCGACCAGGGCGAGCTGTTCTACACGATGCGCATGGTGCGCGGCCGCACGCTGCAGCTCGCGGTGGACGAGGCGCCCGACCGCGCGGCCCGGATGGACCTGCTGCGGCACCTGCGCGATGCCTGCGAGGCGGTCGGCTACGCCCACCGGCAGGGCTTCGTCCACCGAGATCTGAAGCCGTCGAACATCATGGTGGGCGCCTTCGGCGAGACCCAGGTGATGGACTGGGGCCTCGCGCGCCCGGTGCCCGGCCCGGCCGGAGATCGCTGGCGGCGGCACCTGCCGGTCGAGCACGTCGCCCTCACCCAGACGGGCGCGGTGCTGGGCACCCCCCGGTACATGAGCCCCGAGCAGGCGGCCGGCGAGCCCATCGGGCCCGCCAGCGACGTGTGGAGCCTGGGCGTTCTGCTCTACGAGCTGATCACAGGCGAGCCTCTGTTTTCGGGGGGCGACGCCCGAGCCATCGTCTCGGCGCTGCTGGCCGGTCGGCGAGAGGCCGTGTCGGCGCGGGCGCCCGAGACCCCGGCGCCCCTCGCGGCCGTGGTCGAGCGCGCGCTCACGCTCGACCCCGACCAGCGCTACCCCGACGCCAAGGCGCTCGCCGACGACCTCACCCGGTGGCTCGAGGGGCGCCGGGTCGAGGCCCACGTCTACACGCCCGCCGAGCTGCTGCGGCGCACCGCCCGCACCTACCGGCTGCCGCTCACGGTGGGCGCGGCGGTGCTCGCGCTGGGGGTGGTGGGCATAGCCGCCTTCGCCGCCCAGGCCCGCCGAGAGGCGCGCGACGCGTCGGCGTCGCGGCGAGACGCGCTCGCCCAAGCCGCGCTGGCCGAGTCGCACCTGCGCGAAGCGCGGGTGGCCCAGGCCGTCGCCGCCTTCGAAGACCGCGACCGGGGCACGGCCGAGCTGCTGGCCGCCCAAGCCCTGGTGCTCGCCGAAGACCCCGTGGCGCGCGGGGTGCTCGCGGGGTGGGCCTTCGACGTACGCCCCCGGGTGCTGTCCGAGGTCGCCGCGCCCGCCTGCGAGCGGCGCAGCCTCGACCCCAGCGGCCGCTGGCTCGCCTGCGCAGACGCCGACTCGGTCTCGCTGTGGTCCACCTGGCCCCTCGAGCAGCAGTGGGCGCACGCCTCCAGCGCCGTTCACGGGCTCGCGGTGGCCCGCGACGGCGGCGTGACCGTGCAGCGCGCCGACGAGACGCTGCTCTACGGCCCGACCGGTGCTGCGGTGGGTCGGCTCCCCCACCTGGCGGGCGCGGCCGCGCCCCACACCCCGGCGGGCGTCGTCTATACGGCCAAACACGCCATCTTCGCCACGGGCTTCGAGCCGCCGTACCCGTACGCGGCCGCCGACCCCACCTCGCCCCAGCAGCGGCTGGCCGACCCCTGCGGCGAGGCCCTCTCGCTCGACCCCGACGGCTTCTTCTCGGCCTGTCGCAGCGAGCTGCGTCGAGTAGACGCGGCCGGCGTGCGGGTCGTGCCGTCGCTCAGCCACTTCGACGTGGGCGTACCCACCCAGCTCGTCCACGATCGCGACGCAGCCTACATCGCCACCCTGGAGGGGGTGGTGCTGCGCCACGACCGCGGCGACGGCGCGGTCGCCTGGAACACGCGGCTCGACACGAGCGGCGTGTGGGGCTTGGCGCTGTCGCCCACTGGCCGGCTGCTGGCGGTGGGCGGTGAGCGCGGCGGTGTGGCCCTGCTCGACGCCGCGACCGGCCGACCCGTGACCACCCTGGCCCGCCAAGACCGCGCCACGAGCCTCGGGATCGACGCCGACAACGTGCTCACCGTGGTGGGCGACCAGGTGCGGCGCACCCAGCTCTCCGATCCGGGCGCGGGCCACGTCTGGCCGTGGGGCCGGGGCATCACCGACCTCGAGCTCAGCCCCGACGGAGCCCGGCTCGCGGTGGCGGCGTCGGGCGGCTGGATCACGGTGTCGTGGCCCGACGGCGCGGAGCTGAGCCGGGTCGAGCTCCCGTGCGTGACCAAAGACGTGGACTGGACCCCCAGCGGGCGCCTGGTGGCCGTCCTCCCCACGGCGGACTGCGCGCCCGAGCAGCGCGGCGGGGTCTGGGTTCAGCCCGCCGCCGGGGGTCCGCCCCGGGCGGTGTCGCCCAGCCCAAGCGGCCGCCGCATCGCGACCCTGGGTGAGGATGGGGCGGCGGTCATCAGCTACAACGCGCGAGGGCCAGCCGGGGTCCCGCTCGACGGCGGGGTCGCGCCGACCGTCATGCAGCCCACCGACGGCCCCGACCGGATCGAGAACACCCCAGACTCCAGCGTCGCAGCCTGGACCAGCCCGTCGGGCCTGTGGGCGGTCGAGCAGGGCGACCCCTACCCGCGCCACGTGCAGCCCGCGGCGCCCTCGGGGCCGCTCGCGCTCACGGTCGATGGCGGCGCGGTGGTGGTGGCGTCGGCGGCGGGGGTGCAGCGGCTCCGCCTGAGCGACGGCGAGACCGTCTGGACCACCGCCGAGATCGACGTCTTCCCCCGCGATGTCGCGATCTCTCCAGACAGCCGCTGGGCCGCCGTGGGGGCCCGAGACGGCACCACGCGCGTCTAACAGATGGCCGACGGCGCGCTGCGGGCGGTGCTGCGGGGGCACACCGAGCAGGTGGCCGCGGTGGCCTTCTCGCCCGACAGCCGCCACCTGCTCACCGGCAGCTGGGACGACGATCTGCGGGTTTGGGAGCTCGCCGTGCTCGACACGCCCGCCACCGAGCTGCTCCAGACGGTCGAGGCGGCGTGGCTGGCGCATCGGCCGTAGGGGGTCGTCACGAGCGGGCCTCGACCGCGTCGCCCGGCGCGAGCCGCAGCTCGACGCACCCCGCCCCGTCCGACGACACCAGATCGGGCCGCACGCCGGCCGCCTCGAGCTTCCGGCGGAGCCGCAGCAGGGTCTGATCGAGGTTGCGGCGCGCCTTGTGGGCCGGGGCCCCCCGCCAGAGCTCTCCGGCCAGCACCGGCCAGGGCACCGGGCCGTCGAACTCCACCAGCTCGGAGACCAGCCGCGCGAGCTTGCCGCCCAGCGCGAGGCACAGCACCCCCTCTCGGTGCAGGTGCACAGAGTCGAAGCTGGCGATGATCCGCAGGGGCGCGCCGATGCCCCCCCGATGGCGGGTGACCGACTGGCCCGCCCGCGCCAACGGGATCTGCACCACCCGCAGCTCGCAGCCCCCCAGCTGCAGCACGTCGCCGACCGCCAGCACCCGCGAGGCCTCCCCCCTCGGGCGCACGTGCCAGTGCTGGTCGCGGTTCCAGAACACAGCCTCGGCCCCCTCTCGGTAGCCCCGCGACAGCCCGATCCGGGGCTCGCGCTCGAGGCTGGTCACGCCCGCCAGGGGCTGCTGGGGGATGCCGTCTCCCACCAGCCCCAGCACGGTCTCGGGCAGGGTGACGTCCACCACATCGACCCAGAGGTCGCGCGCGAAGTGGATGCGCTGCCCGGGGGCCAGGCTGATCGCGGACAGCGGCTGCGCCCCCATCGCGAACCGCCCCCGAAGGGCCAGCAACTGCAGCGCCCCGCCGCGCAGGCTGACCAGCGCGTGGGCCTCGCTCACGCGAGCGTCGGGCAGCACCAGCGCGGCTGAGCCCAGCCGCCCGATGATGCCGCCATGGGGCACATCGACCACGGCGCCGTCGGCGGTCTGGAATCGGACGCTCGGGAGCATAGCCAAGCTCCTATTGCAGCGCGGCCTGGGCCCCCACCGCGCGCCGCCCACCCGGCAGGGT
>JBDQIL010000575.1:0-4009 GCA_040264415.1 Myxococcota bacterium | reverse complement strand
GTGATGCACACCCGCACCGACAAGGTGCCCAACACCTCGGCCACGGCCGCCTCGTCCGGCAGCGATCTCAACGGCGCGGCGGTGCTCGCCGCCTGCTCCCGCATCCGCGAGCGCATGGCGGGGGTGGCCGCCGGGATGCTCGGCGGCGCCGCGTCGCAGGGGCTGGTCTTCGACGCCGGCCAGATTCGAACCCGGGCGGGGGAGGGGGTGCCCTTCGCCGCGGTGGCCGCCGAATGCCAGATGCAGCGAGTGCCGCTCTTCGCCACCGGGTCCTACGCCACCCCGGGCATCGCCTACGACGCCCAGGCTGGCCGCGGCACGCCCTTCTTCTACTACGCCTTCGGCGCAGCCCTGGCCGAGGTCGAGGTCTCGGCGCTCACGGGCGAGTACCGCGTGCGGCGGGTCGACATCCTGCACGACGTCGGCGACTCCCTGGTCCCCAGCATCGACCGCGGTCAGGTGGAGGGGGCCTTCGTTCAGGGGATGGGGTGGCTCACCTGTGAAGAGCTGCGGCGCGACGGCGCAGGGCGCCTGCTCACCCGCGGCCCCGGCACCTACAAGATCCCCGCCGCAGGCGACGTCCCGCTCGACATGCGGGTGGCCCTGCTCGACCGCGCCGACAACCCCCGCGTGGTGGGTGGCTCGAAGGCCGTCGGCGAGCCCCCGTTCATGCTGGCCATCTCCGTGGTCAGCGCCTTGCGCCACGCCATCGCGTCGTTCGGCGACGGTGGGGCGCCGATCGAGCTCATGCTCCCGGCCACCCCCGAGGCTGTGCTTCGGGCCATCGTCGAGCAGCAGCAGGCAGGCGGGGCTCGAGCCCACGCAGCGGCGCGCTGATCGGATTCGACCGCGACGGACAGAAGGCCGGTCGTCATTCGACGCTTGCCAGCTTCGACCCGTGGTATCGTCCGCCGCTCCCAGCAGACGAGGCCCCCAGTGAAGAAGCTCCTCCTTGGCGTCGGCGCCGTGGTCGGTGTGGCCGCGCTCGGCGCGGTCGGCGCGGCGAGCATGCAGCCCGACACCATCCAGATCAGCCGCACCGTGACCGCCCAGGCCACCCCGGCCGACGTGATGCCACACCTCACCGACTTCACCAAGTTCATCGAGTGGAGCCCGTGGTCGAGGCGCGATCCCGACGCCAAGAACGCCTTCTCCGAGCCGCCATCGGGCATGGAGGCCTGGTACACCTGGGAGGGCAACGACGACGTGGGCTCCGGAAAGATGACCCTCACGTCGATGTCAGGCACCGCGGTGGTCCACCACCTCGAGTTCTTCGAGCCGTGGGCCAGCGAAGCCGACGCCCCCTTCACGGTCACCGCCACCGGTGACCACGCGGTGGAGATCACCTGGGGCTTCGTCCAGGACGCCAACCTCGGCGCCAAGGTGGCGGGGCTGTTCATGGACATGGAGGCCATGCTGGGCCCCGACTACGAGGCGGGCCTCGCCACGCTGAAGGAGACGGTCGAGGCCGACGCGAAGCGCCGGGTCGCTGCAGCCGAAGCGGAGGCCGCGGCGGAGCAGGCTGATGCCGAGGCGGCCGCTGCAGAGCCGGCGGCCGAAGCGCAGGCTGGCGGCCGAAGCGCAGGCTGGCGGCGGCAGGCAAGGCGGCTGAGCGCCGGTTGGCGCGTCCCACCCCACCAAGCTCAGGTGCGGTGGGCGACCGAACGGGCGCGCACGGCGTCCATCACCCCGTCTCGCCACGCCAGCAGGTGGGCGTACCGCTCCGCGAGGGCCGGCTCCTCCCAGCACAGACGCGACGCCGGCCCCAGCCGGTGGCGGGCGTGCGGCTGAACGAAGCTGAGACCGACCGCCACGGTGATGTCGGCGTAGGTGAGCGTGTCGTTCACCAGCCATCGCGGGGCTGCGGTCTCGGTGGGCGCTTCGCCAGCGCGCGATCCGAGGGCCTGATCGAGCTGGTCGAGGGCTGCGGTCATCCGGCTCAGGCAGGCGGCGGCGTCGTCGTCGGGGGTGCCGTACTTGCGCAGCAGCGCGCCGGCGGCTTGGCGCCCGATGGCGAGGCCTAGCGGACCCAGCGCAGCCACCGGCGCGGGCAGGCTCTCCCGCACGGCGTCGGGGCGAGCGCTCACCCGCCGCGTGGTGCGCAAACGCCCGGCGGACAGCAGCGTGTCAGCGACGTCGTTCCAGGCGCGCACGTCGTCTTCGAGTGCGGCAGGCAGCAGGGGCTCAGCCGCCTGGGCGCTGCCCCAGCGCACGATGTCGAAGGAGTCGGTGAGCGGCGGCCCGTCGTCGCGCAGGAGCACCGGCACCGTCACCGGGCCGCTCAACCGACGCAGGCGCCACCGCAGCCAGGGCTCTGACAACATCGGCGTGTAGGCGTAGGTCGAATAGGGGACCCCCATCGCCTGCAGCGCCATCCGGGTGCGGAGCGACCAGGGAGAGTACGAGATCGACACGAGGCGGGCCATGCGGTCGCCTAACCGCCAGGAGCCGCCATGCGCTGGCCCTTCGACCGAGACACGAGCGAGCTGATGTTCCGGGTGCTGTTCAGCAGCATCTTCGTGGGCCTGGGCGGTGAACACATCGTCGACGACACGCTCATTCTCCACCTGATGCCGGAGTGGGTCCCGCTCCAGCGGCTCGTAAGCCTGGGGGCGGGGCTGGTGCTGCTGACCGGCGGCACCATGGTGCTGGTGGGCTGGCGGCTCGTGAACGCCGCTTGGATCCTGGGCACCTTCCTGGTGCTGGTGACCGCCGCCGTTCACGTCCCCGCGGTGCTCGGGGTGGACGCCGCGCCCCACATGGCCAGCGACAACGCGTGGATGTGGCCGGTGCTCCAGCGCAGCAACCTGGTGAAGAACCTCTGCCTGCTCGGCGTGTGCATCCTGCTCGGGTGGCACCGGCCCGGTCGATTCAGCCTCGACGCCTGGCTGGGGCGAGCCCGGGCCGCGCCGCGCCCCCCGGGCGTGATAGCCTCCCACCCCGCCCGGAGCGACGGTTGAGCACCCGGCACCATTGGGGGCGCACCCGCGTCTCCACCGACGACATCCACCGTGAGCTCGGCGGGGCCACGCAGCTGCGCGGCGTGACCGTGCCCTGCATGAACTACCCAGCCACCCGGCGCTTCTACATCGACCGGCTGGGGCTTCGTCTGAAGGGCCAGAACCGGGGCCATGCCGTGCTCGAGAGCCGCGGCGTGCGGCTGGTGCTGGTCGACACCCGCAAGGTGCCCGGGTTTCACCGGGAGGCGGGCCAGGGCATCTACCTCGAGCTGCACGTGGCTGACCTCGCCCGCATCCAGCAGCGGCTGGCCGACGGCGGAGATCTCGCGCCTCCCCCCCGCCGGAGCGGGGCTGGCCTGCTGCTCACCGTCACCGACCCGGAAGGCAACCTGGTCAACCTGGTCGAGCTGCGCGCGCGGCCCCGACGGTGACCCCGGTCCTCTGGCTGGTGATGGCCGCGACCGCGGGGGCGGTGGAGTGGCGCGCCCAGCTCGGCGGTGAGTTCAACGCCGACTCCCACGGCATCGCAGATGTCGGGGTGCGGAGCGGCGAGCTCTCGGCCGAGCTGCTCACCGACACCCTCGACCTGCGCTGGCAGCCCGAGTCCGACCGCGGCCGGGCTTGGCTGGGCCCGCGGGTGGCGTCCTTCGCCGGCAACCTGCTCATCTCGCCGTGGCGAGACGGCGCCCCCGCCCCCGAGCTCGCCCTGACCGCTGGCTACGCAGGCACCGAGATGGGCGCGCTGGCCTACCTCCCGCGGGGTCTGTACGTGGGAGCCACCGGCCATGTGCGCACCTGGTGGTTCGGCACGATGGCCGAGACCCGCGGCGCGGCGCCGCGGCCCCAGGCGCGGACCCAGGCCGACGCTGTGCTGGGCTGGTGGCACCCGAGCGCCCACGCGTGGGGGCGGGTCGGCCCGGCAGCGCCCGGTAAGCTGCACATGGGGATGCACCACGCCGGCACCGGCGGCCCCGACATCCACGGCCACCCGCCCCCACGCGAGGGCCCACCGGGGCCACCATCCCAGCACCCCGACCGCCAGCGTCCGC
>JBDQIL010000574.1:0-4015 GCA_040264415.1 Myxococcota bacterium | reverse complement strand
GGCAGGCCCTCGCCAGCGATGAGGCGTGGACCGAGCTCACCTTCCTCGCCGACCGCATCGGCCACCGGCTGTCCGGCAGTCCGGGCCTCGAGAAGGCGGTCGCGTGGGGAGCCGACGAGATGCGCGCCGACGGCCTCACGGTCACCCTCGAGCCGGTGGAGGTCACCCACTGGATGCGCGGTCGCCAACACGCCGAGCTGCAGACCCCCCTCCGGCGGCCCCTCTCGCTGCTCACGCTGGGCGGCAGCGTGGCGACACCCGAGGGCGGGCTGACCGCGCCGGTCCTCACGGTCGACAGCTTCGAGGACCTCGACCGCCGGGCCGCCGAGGCGCAGGGCGCCATCGTGGTCTTCGACGTCCCCTTCACCACCTACGGCGAGACGGTGGCGTACCGCAGCGGGGGCGCGTCGGCCGCGGCTCGGCACGGGGCGGTGGCCGCGCTGGTGCGCTCGGTGACCCCCGTGAGCCTGAGCACGCCCCACACCGGCGCCATGCGCTACGCCGACGACGCGCCGAAGATCCCGACGGCGGCCATCACGGTGGAGGACGCCGCGTGGCTGCGGCGCCTCGACCAGGGCGGCGCCGACCTCACGCTCCACCTCGACCTGCAGCCAGCGGTGCTGCCGCCAGCCCCCTCCCACAACGTCGTGGGCGAGCTCCAGGGGCGCGAGCGACCCGACGAGGTGGTCGTCATCGGCTGCCACCTCGACTCCTGGGACGTCGGTCAGGGCGCCCAAGACGACGGCGCGGGGTGCGTGACGGTCATGCAGGTGGGCGCCTTGCTCGCCGGACTGCCGCAGCCCCCCCGCCGCACCGTGCGCGTGGTGCTCTTCACCAACGAGGAGAACGGCCTCGGCGGCGGGCGAGCCTACGCCGCGGCGCACCGAGACGAGTCCATCGTCGCGGTCCTCGAAGACGACACCGGCGCGGGGGAGCCCCAAGGCTTCGGGGTGGACGTGCGCCCCGGCGGGACCCGCGACGAGGCGGCGTCCGCGCGCGTGAGCGAAGGGCTCACGCCGATGATCGGCCTGCTCGATGCCATCGGAGCCGCCCAGATCGGGCCCGGCTTCTCGGGCGCCGACGTCTACCAGCTGGTCGAGCAGGGCGCCCTGGGCTTCGGCCTGCGCCACGACATGTCCGGATACTGGCCCGTCCACCACACCGACGCCGACACCATCGACAAGATCGACCCCATGGCCGTGCGGCGCAATGTCGCCGCCGCCGCGGTGCTCACGTGGGTGCTCGCCGAGACGCCCACCCTACCCGCCGCAAACTGACCGGGGTCGCACCGGGCGCGGGACGGCGACGATAGAATGAACGCGACCCACGCCCCCGAGGCTCCCCCATGATCTCCCTCGCCCTCCTGCTCTCGACGAGCGCGCTCGCCTGCCCCACGGTCGCGACGGGCACGCCGAACGGGCTCACCTACGACGTCGCCCGCACCGCCATCGTGCGCCAGGGCGACCGCACCACCTTCACCGTGAGCGTCAACCCCGAGGGCCAGAGCCAAGACTTCGCGCTGGTCATGCCGGTGCCGGCGCTGCTCCAAGAGTCCGACATCGCGGTGCTCGACGGCGAGATCTTCGCCCGCCTGGGGGGCTACACCGGGCTGCTGACCATGGCGGACGCCGGCTGCGCGCAGCCAGACGCCGGGAGCGACGGCGGCGGCAGCACGGGCGGCGGCGGCGGCAGCGGCGGCGACACCGGCGCGGTGCAGGTCGAGGCCGAGTACCTCGTGGGCGACTACCAGATCACCATCCTGTCGGCGACCGAGTCCGACGCGCTGTTCTCGTGGCTCGAGGCCAACGGCTACCACCTCGCCGACGCCACGGTGCCCGTGCTCGAGGACTACATCGAAGAGGGCATGTACTTCATGGCCGCCCGCGTGAGCGACGCGGCGACCACGGCTGACGGCAGCCCCCTGCCGCCGCTGCAGGTCGGCTACGACGCCGACGTCTTCTCCATCCCCATTCGGCTCGCGGCCCGCAACTCCAGCGGCCAGCAGGACATGCTGATCTACGCCGTCACCGACGGCTCCGGCGCGCGGGTGGGCATCTCGAACTACGCCGAGTTCGATCTCGACGACCAGTGCATCTGGGGAGACCCCGCCACCGACGACTTCGGCGCGTTCTACGAGGAGCGCTTCGGGGCCGCGTGGGAGGACGCCGGACAGGCGGCATGGACCGTCGAGTGGGCCGGCGGCTTCGGCGACTGCTCGCCGTGCAGCGGGGTGCAGATCACCGACGAGGACCTCTCGGCCCTGGGCTTCGAAGGCGAGTCTGGTGGGCACTTCCTGACCCGCCTGCACATGCGCTACACGGCGTCCACCGCCACCCAAGACCTGATGCTCTACGGCTCGGGCATCCGGGAGGCCGAGACCACCAGCTTCGCCGACGACAACGCCCAGAACCGCGAGTGCATCGACGCCTGTGACGCGACTGACGATGGCGGAGACGGTGGAGACGATGGCGGCGGCGCCGACGACGGGAGCGACGGCGGGGTCGGGGGTGGAGACGGCACGACGGGGGGCGACGACGGCGGCTCGCGCGCGTCTGGCGAGGCGTCGGACGACGGGTCGAAGAGCGGGTGCAGCGTCGCTCCTGCCGCGCCCCTCGGCGCCGTGGCGGCCCTCGCTGGCCTCGTGGCGGTCGGGCGCAGGCGCCGCTGATCAGCGCGTCGTGACAACCACCGAGGCCGGCGTCTCGGGCTCGGCCAGCCAGGCGCCCGCCGCCGGGTCGCCTTGGAGGGCGTGCGCGAAGAAGGCCGCGGCGAGCAGACCCGCCGTGGCCCGTCCGTCGGCGGGGTCGATGTAGGAGAACGGTTCGCCGCCCTCCATCCGGGTGTCGTCGCCGCAGCCCGGCAGGAAGCCCTCGACCACGCCGCAGAGGTCGGAGACCGACCAGTGGCCGGCGTCGGGCACCGCCGCCAGCCAGGCGGGGCCGGCCACCGCCTCGTAGTTGTCGGTGATCAAGTCGTTGCCGATCGCGCCGATGCTGTGGTCCTCGTCGAGCCGAACCAGGAGCACCGGCGCGGTCACGGTGGTGGCGTCGACCCCGCGAAGCAGCGGGTTGTCGATGGGCGCGCCCAGCGCGACGCCGGCCGACACCCGCGGATCGTCGCGCAGCAGGCGCCCGACCGTGACGCCGCCGAAGCTGTGGCCCAGCGCGCCGATGCGGTCGGGGTCGACGGCCACGCCGGCGGGCAGCACGGCGCCGTCGAGGGCGGCGGTCAGCGTGGCGCTGGCGTCGGCGGCGCGCTGCGCGAGGGTCTCCTCGTCGAGCCCGCCCCCGTCTCCGTCGAGCAGGTCGAAGAGCGTGTTGCCTTCGTGGTCGGGAGCCACCACGACGAAGCCGTGCGACGCGAGCCGCGAGGCCACCGCTGCGTTCGACAGCCCCAAGCAGGTGTGGCAGTGCGACGACACGATCAGAGGCGACGGCTCGAGCTCTGCCGGGACCGCGTCGACCACGGCCGGGTGCGACGCCGTGGGGCAGCCCGCGGGCGCGTCGGCGACCAGGGCCGCGAGGGTGGCGCGATCGTCGGCGTCGTCCACCAGGTCTGCCAGGGCGAGGTCGCCGGCGGTGTCGGGCAGCGACGGGTACCAGGCCCGCGCCGGGATGGGCGCGTCGCGGCCGGGCACCGTCACCGTGAAGGCCACCGTGCCCACGCCGTAGGCGCCATCGGGCGACCAGCGATCGACGGCGGCCGCCCCCGAGTCGCCAGCAGAGGCAGCGGGGTCGTCGCCACAGGCGACCAGGAGCGAGAGGAGGAGGAGGGAGCGGGTCATGTGCCCTGGGTAGCGCGCTCGACGCGCCCACGGCACCCCGGGTCTCCCCCGCAGCGCCCCGCCACACAGATCGGCCACGGGGAAGCGGGCCGGCCATCGACGGCGACCGCGCTCCATGCGATGCTCCCTCCATGCCCGGGAGCCCCGATGCGCCTGCTGCTGCTCGCCCTCACCCTGACCGCCTGCGACCCGGTCGCCGCCACGGCGACGGGCGACGACGGCGACGGGCAG
>JBDQIL010000573.1:0-4017 GCA_040264415.1 Myxococcota bacterium | reverse complement strand
GGGCCTGGCACCGGGGGGGCACCCTCCTCGGCTGCGCCCGGAGCGACCGGTTTCGCACCCCGGCGGGGCGCGCCCAGGCCGCCGCCCGTGCGGCCGACTGGATGGGACTGTTGGTCATCGGCGGCAACGGGTCGCTCACCGGGGCCCACCTGCTACACCAGGAGCACGGCGTACCGGTGGTGGGGCTGCCGGCCTCCATCGACAACGACATCGGCTGTACGTCGTTCGCGCTGGGTGTCGACACCGCGCTCAACACCATCATGGAGGCCTGCGACCGCATCTCCGACACCGCCTCGTCGCACCGCCGCATGTTCATCGTCGAGGTGATGGGCCGCGAGTGCGGGTACCTGGCCATGGCGGCGTCGATCGCGACCGCCGCCGACGCCGTGCTCTTCCGAGAGCAAGGCAAGGGGGAAGACGCCCTGGTGGAGGACCTCCGGCGGGTCATCCGCGCATCCTTCTCCGAGGAGCGCGACAAGAAGCGGGTGCTGGTGCTCAAGGCCGAAGGGGTCGAGGTGCCGACCGCGCAGCTGGTCTCGCGGCTCGAGGCCCACCTCGACGACGATGCGCCCGGCGTGGGCATCCGCGCCACCGTGTTGGGCCACGTGGTGCGCGGTGGGCCGCCGTCGTACCGCGACCGCCTGCTCGCCGGGCGGCTGGCCTACGGGGCGGTCGGCGCCGTGCTCGGCGGTCACGCGGGCGTGATGGCGGGATGGGAGCCGCACGGCGACCCGGGCGCGGCCACCCCCGACCCGAGCGTCCGCCTGGTCCCTCTGCAGGAGGTGCTCGACCAGACCGCGGCCCTGCTCGATGGCAGCCACCCCATCACCAAGCGGCGGGTGCGGCTGCTCGAGGCGGTGCAGGGCGTGCTGCCCCTGTAGGGGGTGCCGCGGGGCTCAGGGCGCGCCGCCGCCGTAGCGCAGGTTCGTGATCTCGTAGCCGACCACGCCCTTCGGCAGCTTGATCTGCACGTAGTCTCCGACCGACTTGCCCATGAGCGCCTGGCCGATGGGCGACTGGACGGAGATGCGCCCCTGCTTGGGCTCGCTCTCCTCTTTGTCGACCAGGCGCCACGTGCGCTCCTGGTCGTCGTCGTCGACCACAGTGACCACCGCGCCGAACTGGATGTGGTCTACGTGAACCTGGTCTGCGGGGTCGATGACCACGACCCCTTGCAGCTTGCGGCGCAGATATCGCAGGCGGCTGTCGATCTCGCGCATCCGCTTCTTGCCGTAGATGTAGGCGGCGTTCTCGGACCGGTCGCCCTGCTCGGCGGCCTCGCGAACGCTGGTGACGATGACGGGGCGCTCTTTGAGCCAGAGGAAGTCGATCTCCGCTTCGATCTTCTCGGCGCCCTGTCGGGTGAGGTAGCGGGTCATGGGGCACCAGGGGCAGTCGGACCGGCGGCCTGTAGGGCGCCCGGTCGGTCGGTCGAGGGTGGAGCTGGGAGCTGGCCGCGGCGGGCTAGTCGCAGCAGGTCAGCGTGAGCTTGGCCAGCTCGGAGGACCCGGCGTCGGTGACAATAACCGGGATGTCCCAGGCGCCCTCCATGTGGAAGAGCATGCCCGAGGCGGTGAAGGTGCCGTCGCCGTGTGCGGTGACGACGGGCTCCTGGTTCATGCCGTGGCCGTGCTCGGGCATGTCTGCGGTCACGGTGAGCTCGGCCTCGGTGGCCATGGCAGACTCGTCGTCCGCGGCGTGCACCGTGAAGGTCAGGTCGAACTCTTCGCTCATCGGGATCGAGCCGTCGGGCACCTCGACCATCACGCGCCACGTGCCGCCGTCGGTGTAGGCGGCCCGAGTCTCACCATCGGAGTGATCGTCGTGGTCGTGATCGTGGGCCTCTTCGGAGCCGGAGTCGTCGCCCTTGTCGCCGCAGCCGGGCCCGAGGGTGATGAGGAGGGCGAGGGCGGACAGGGAGAGCGCTGGGCGTGGCATGGAGACCTCGGGCGTGCAGGGATGGTGTAGCCGCTGCTCTGCGGCAGCCGCAAGCACCCGCCGTCGGAGTCAGCCCAGGGGGTTGGGGAGCAGGAACACGAGCCGCAGCGCGCAGATGCCGAGCAGGAAGAGGGCGAAGCCCCAGGCGCAGATCAGCAGCACGCGGCCGAACAGCGAGCGCTGCTTCCAGCGGCCATCGGCGGGGGGCGTGGACGCGACTCGCGCGCGGGACCAGGCGCCCGCCAGCGCAGGGCGGAGCTGGCGGTGGAGCCCGGTGCGGGCGGAGAGCGCGCCGATCCCGATCGCGGCGACCAGCACCAGCGCGGAGCTGGAGGCGGACATGACCATGCCCACCCCGGCGACCGCGAGGCCGCCGGCCGCGAGCGCCCCGAGTCGCGGTCGTTCCGAGCGGGGCGCGGCCATCCACATGGGGCCGAGGAGGGCAAAGATGGACACCACCACGGCACCGCAGACGACCGCTGCCGGCCCCTTGAGCCAGCTGCGGACGTGCCAGGCCGAGCCGCGAATGGGCTGGTCGGCCTCGAGCCAGTAGCGGCTGAGCTCGAGGCTTCGGCCGGAGCGCGGCAGGTCGATGCGGACGGGCATCGCGCCGGACTCGGTGGAGTCTCGGAGCGCGCCGCCCGCGGGCCCGGCGTCGCCCCCGAGGAGGCCGACCGCGCCCTGCGATTGCGGGCTCCGGTACCAGCGCCCCGCCCCCCACACCCGCTGGGGCTCGATGTCGCCTTCGAGGGCGCTGTAGTCGTTGTTCTTCGGAACCCAGGCGCGCCACCGCAGGGTGCTGACCGGCAGCTCGAGCGTGGGCAAGGCGAGATCGAGTCGGCCAGTCAGGCCGGGGGCAGGGGCGTCTTCTTCGAGCACGAGCTGGAGCGTGAAGGGCTCGAGGCCGCCCACCCCGTCGGAGCGCTTGAGTGGGAAGAGCAGGGAGCCGTCGCGGCTGCGGCTGGGCTTGATGGGCTGCCCATCGAGCAGGGTGCTGCGCACCTCGGCGCCTGGAGGCAGGCGCACCGCGAGGCTGTGACGGATGCGGTTTCGCAGGGTGATGCGCACGTCGGTGAGCCGCCGGCCCTCGGCTGAGACCACCGTGTCGGCCACGACCGTGTCGATGCTCGCCGACGCCGGGTCTTGCTCGGGCAGGCGCTCCGCCGACAGCACGATGCGGGCGTCGCCAGCGTGGTAGCGCCAGGCCCGAAGCACGGGACTGACGGCGCTCTGAACCATCTCGAGGGGCAGCTGCCGCACGTCGACCGCGAGGGCCTCGGCGCGCTCCACCTCGTCGAGCTTGAGCGTGCCGGTGACCTCGGCGCCGACCCAGCCGTACTCCCGCTCGGCACCGACGGTGCGCGGCAACGACACGGTGAAAGGCGAGCCGTCTTCGGGGATGTCGCGCTTCAGCCTCAGCGAGATCTCGTAGCTGTTTCGGATGGGGTACGCCGTCTCGCCCCGCAGCAGGGTGGCCCCGTCGCGGGCTTCAAGCGTGTAGCGGAAGGCGCCCTCGCCCTCTGCCGACACCACGTCGAAGCCCTCTGGAATCAACAGGTCGAAGGTTCGGTTTCCGGCATAGAGGATGTTGTACCGGGCGACGCTGAACAGCTCGAGCGTGCCGGCGCTCAGGCTCACGAGGTGCAAGCCCTCGGCGTAGAGTCGGGCCTCTTGGGCGCCCGACGCGCCGAGGTCGCGGAAGCCGACGAGGTGCACCCGGCTGGTCGGCTCGAGCGTGGCGCTGAGCGTGGTGCGCTCTCCGGCGCGGGTCACCGCCGACTGCACGGCCGCCCGCAAGCGGGGCTCGAGGTCGGCGCCGGGGAAGGCGCAGGAGAAGGTCGTGGCTGGCGTGCGCGCCACCTTGAAGTCGTACTCGAGGCTGCCGCGGCGCCCGCGCGGCGGCACCAGCAGGTCAAGGGTGAGGGTGTGCTCTCCGCTCTCGCGGGTGATCCAGACGTGGTAGCCGCTCATTCGGCTGAGCCCGAGGGCCCGCCCACCGGCGGCGGCGGATTGGACGACCACTTGCTCGCCCACCAGGGGGACGACCTTCCAGGCTGCGTCGGCGGCGAGCGTGACCTG
>JBDQIL010000572.1:0-4026 GCA_040264415.1 Myxococcota bacterium | reverse complement strand
GTGTCGCTGGGCCGCAGCGGCGTCGTCGAGGCGGCCCAGGCCATCCGCGACGCCCAGATTCATGTGCTGGTAGACCTCATGGGCCACACGCGCGCCAACCGGATCGGCGTGCTCTCGCGGCGCCCCGCCCCGATCCAGGCCACCTGGCTCGGCCACCCCGGGACCACCGGCGCGGCCTTCATCGACTACATCATCCTCGACCCGATCCTGGCTCCCCCCGGAGAGCGGCCGGCCGTGTCCGAGGCCGTGGCGCGGCTGCCCTGCTACCAGGCCAACGGCCCGCTGCGTCCGCTCGGCCCCCCGCCCGCACGCGCCACAGAGGGCCTGCCGGCGACCGGCCCGGTCCTCGCCTGCCCGAACCGCCCCGAGAAGCTCGACCCAGAGAGCTTCATGCTCTGGATGCAGATCCTCGCCCAGGTCCCCGACGCGGTGCTCTGGCTCGGCCCCTTCGAGGCCGAGCCGGTGGCGGCCCTCCGCGCGCACGCCCGAGGCGCCGGGATCGACCCCGACCGCCTCTGCTTCGCCGATCGGCGCCCCAAGGCCGCGCACCTGCGGCGCCTGCAGCTCGTGGACCTCGGCCTCGACACGCTGGTCTACGGCGCCCACACCACCGCCAGCGATCTGCTGCGCGCCGGCGCGCCGATGCTCACCGTGCGCGGGCCCAGCATCGCGTCGCGGGTCGCGGCGAGCCTGCTGTCCCGATGCGGCCTCGACGACACCCTCGTGGTGCCCTGCGCAGACGACTACGTGGCCCGCGCGGTCGACCTGCTCACCCGCCCCGGCGCCCTCGACGAGCTGCGCGCCCGCGTGCGGGCGGGCCGCCACCGCCTGTGTGATCCGGTCGCGATGGCTGGTGATCTCGAGGCCCTCTACGCCGCCTGGACCGCCCCGGCCTGAGCCCGGAGGCTACACTACGGCTCCAAGGACCCCGCCATGCCCATCTCCTTCGTTCTGAACGGACAGCCCGTCAAAGTAGACGGCCTGCCTCCCACCACCACCCTGCTCGACTGGCTGCGCGCGACCGGCCGCGCTGGCACGAAAGAGGGCTGCGCCGAGGGCGACTGCGGCGCCTGCACGGTGGCCCTCCTCGACGGCCAGTCTCCGGGCGGGCCCACCTGGAAGGCGGTCTGCTCGTGCATCGTGTTGCTCCCCCAGGTGGCCGACCATGAGCTGGTCACGGTGGAGGGCTTGGCTGATGGCGACGCGCTCCACCCCGCCCAGCAGGCCATGGTCGACGCCTTGGGCTCGCAGTGCGGCTATTGCACCCCAGGCTTCGTCATGGCCCTCTTCGAGGGCACCTACCGCGACGACCTCTGCGACCGGGCGCGGAAAGACGACCAGATCTGCGGCAACCTCTGCCGCTGCACTGGCTACCGGCCGATCCGCGAGGCGCTCGACCGGGTCGCGGGCGCGGCTCCCGACGACCGCTTCCGCGCGCGCCTGACGCAGCCGGTGAGCGCGCCAGGCGAAGCCACCCTCGAACACGACGGCGAGACCTACCTGCGCCCCGACCGCTGGGAGTCGCTGTGGGACGCGCTCGACGGTGGGGCCCGCCTGGTCGCTGGGGCCACCGACCTCGGCCTCGACGTGACCCAGCGCCACGCGCGCTTCGACCGGCTGGTCGACCTCCTCGCCCTGCCGGGCTTCCGCGACCTGCACGACGAAGGCGGCAGCTTCACGCTCGGCGCCGGGGTGCGGCTGTCCGACCTCGAGCGCTGGTCCGAGGCCGCGCTTCCCGCGTTGGCTCGCATGCTGCGCTTCTTCGGCTCTCGTCAGATCAAGAACCGCGGCACGCTGGGCGGCAACCTCTGCACGGCCTCGCCCATCGGCGACATCGCGCCGGTGCTGCTGGCCCTCGACGCCTCGGCGATCCTGCGGTCGCGCGCGGGCGACCGGGTGGTCCCGATGTCCGAGTTCTTCCTCTCCTACCGACAGACCGCCCTCCGAGAGGGCGAGGTGCTCGCCGCGGTGTCGGTCCCCAAGCCGCACCCCGACGCGCGCATCGGCGCCTACAAGGTCTCGAAGCGGCGAGAGCTCGACATCAGCGGGATCAGCGCCGCCTTCCTGGTCATCGCCGGAGCCGGCGGTCGGTGCCACCACGCCCGCTTGGCCTATGGCGGCATGGCTGCCACCCCGGCGCGGGCGCTCCACGCCGAGACCGCCCTCACCGGGCGCATCTGGGAGGCGGCCGCGGTCGAGGGCGCCTGCTCGTCGCTCCTGCGCGACTTCACCCCCATCGACGACCACCGGGCCAGCGCCTGGTATCGCAACACGGTCGCGGCCAACCTGCTGCGCGGCTTCTTCGAAGAGACCCGAGAGCAGGGTCAGCTCGCGCTGCCCGCCCGCCCCACCGCCACCGTGCTCCCCGGAGACGTCGGATGACCAGCCCGCTCCACCAGGACGCCCCGCACGAGAGCGGCCACCTGCACGTGACCGGCCGCGCCCGCTACGTCGCCGATGACGCGGGCCCGCCGGGCACCGTCGTGGCCTTCCCCATCTGCAGCACGGTGGCGCGCGGGGTCTTGGTGCGCCGCGACGCCGCCGCCGCCCGCAGCATGCCGGGCGTGCACGCGGTGCTCTTCGCCGAAGACATCCCCGGGGCGACCACCTGGGGTCCCATCGTGCACGACGAGCCGCTGCTGGCGACCGGTCGGGTGCACTGCGTCGGACAGGCCATCGGCCTGGTCATCGCCGACACCGAAGCCCAGGCCCGCGCCGCCGCCGCCGCGGTCCACATCGAGGTGGCGACCGAAGAGCCCGTGCTCGACATCGATCAGGCCATCTCGGTGGGGGCCTTCCACACCGCGCCGCACGTCATCGCGCGCGGCGACCTCGACGCCGCCTTCGCCCACGCCTCCGACATCGTCGAGGGCACGGTCCGGGTCCCGGGCCAAGACCACTTCTACCTCGAGACCCAGGCCGCCCTCGTGCTGCCAGAGGAAGACGGCACATGGCGCGTCCGGTCGAGCACGCAGCACCCCACCGAGGTGCAGCGGGTGGTGGCCGCGACCCTGGGCCTGCCCGACCACAAGGTGACCTGCGAGGTCCCTCGACTGGGCGGCGGCTTCGGCGGGAAGGAGTCGCAGGCGAGCCCCTTCGCGGCCTTCGCGGCGCTCGGCGCCTGGGTGACCGGGCGCGCCTGCCGTTGTTGGCTCCATCGCCACCAAGACATGCAGATGACCGGCGGGCGGCACCCCTTCCTGGGCCGCTACCGGGCGGCCTTCGGGCCCAATGGCCGCATCCTCGGGTTTCAGGCCGAGCTCTACAGCGATGGCGGCTGGACCATCGATCTGTCTGGCCCGGTGATGGATCGAGCGCTCTTCCACGCCGACAACGCCTACTACATCCCGGCCCTGCGCCTCGAGGGCCGAGTCTGCGCCACCAACCTGCCCTCCAACACCGCCTTCCGGGGCTTTGGGGGTCCGCAGGGGATGATGCTCATCGAAGACGCCATCAATCAGCTCGCTGAGGTGTCGGGGCGCGACGCCGCCGAGCTGCGGCTGACCAACCTCTACGGGCCCGCCCCGCGCGACCGCACGCCCTACGGGCAGGTGGTGGCCGACAACCGACTGCAGCGGCTGGTCCCCGAGCTGCTCGAGTCGGCCGACCACGCCGCGCGCCTGGACGAGATCGCGGCCTTCAACGCTGGCTCTCATCACGCACGGCGGGGGCTCGCGCTCCAGCCGGTCAAGTTCGGCATCTCGTTCACCAACAGCTTCCTCAACCAGGCGCACGCCCTGGTGCTGGTCTACGCCGACGGCTCGGTGCAGGTGAACCACGGCGGCACCGAGATGGGCCAGGGGTTGCACACCAAGATGCAGGCCGTCGCCGCCGACGCGTTGGGGCTGTCGGCCGACCGGGTCCGCGTGATGCACACCCGCACCGACAAGGTTCCCAACACCTCGGCCACGGCCGCCTCGTCCGGCAGCGATCTCAACGGCGCGGCGGTGCTCGCCGCCTGCTCCCGCATCCGCGAGCGCATGGCGGGGGTGGCCGGGAGCATGAGCTCGATCGGCGCCCCACCGT
>JBDQIL010000571.1:0-4031 GCA_040264415.1 Myxococcota bacterium | reverse complement strand
TGCGCGGTATCCTGCGAGCGGTGGTGACCGTGGCCCACTCGGCTCGCACAACGCTGGTGCTCTGGTCTGCCCTGTCAGCCGGCTGCAGCGTATTCGACAACGGCAACGCCACGGGCTCGGGGCCCTTGGCGTTGCCGTTGTCGAAGACGCTGCAGCCGGCTGACAGGGCAGACCAGAGCAGCAGCGTTGTGCGAGCCGAGTGGGCCACGGTCACCTCCGCTCGCAGGATAGCGCGCAGGCCACCGCGCCGCAGCATTGCCCGCCTCAGCCGACGGCCGACTCGTCCGAGACCACGCCCTGACCGGCCCGCACGAGCGCCGCGTAGTGCCCGTCGGCGGCCATGAGCTCGGCGTGGGTGCCCTGCTCCACCACCCGCCCCTGGTGCATGACGGCGATGCGGTCGGCGGTCTGCACCGTGCTCAGGCGGTGCGCGATGACGATGACCGTCTTGCGGGCCAGGATCTGCGCGATGGCGTCCTGGATGAGCCCCTCGGTGATGGAGTCGACCGAGGCGGTGGCCTCGTCGAGGATGACCACGTCGGGATCGTGCGCCATGGTGCGCGCGAAGGTGAGCAGCTGGCTCTCGCCCACGCTCAGGTCGGCGCCCTGCTCGCGCAGCAGGTGGTCCCAGCCCAGCCGCGACACGAACCGATCGGCGTGCACCAGGCCGGCCGACGCGGCCTGCTCGGCGTCGCTGATGTCGGGGTTGCCCAGGCCCACGTTGAAGCGCACCGTGTCGCTGAAGACCTGCACGTCTTGGCGCACCGTGGCCAGCCGCCGCCGCAGCTCGGAGAGCCCCACCGTGTTGAGCTCGACGCCGTCGAGGGTGATGCTCCCGCGGTACCCGGCGTAGCTGCGGTCGAGCAGCCGCGACAGCGTGGTCTTGCCCGAACCGCTCGCGCCCACCAGCGCGAGGCTCTCGCCCGGCCGCACCTCGAGGCTCACGCCCTTGAGCACGTCCTCGGCGTCGTCGTTGTACCGGAAGGACACGTCGGACAGGCGGATGTGGCCGGCCACGTCGTCGAGGGCGACGCCGTCGTCGGCGGCCGTCTCTCCGGCCTCGAACAGCCAGAAGATCTTGGAGAGGCTGGCCACCGCGCGCTGGATGATGGTCACCTTGCCCGACAGCTCCCGGAGCGGGCGGAAGAGCCGGTCGAGGTAGTCCATGAAGGCCACCATCAGCCCCACGCTCACGCCAGTCAGGCCGAGATCGGGCAGCCCGGCGGACCGCAGGGCCTCGGCCGCCAGCCCGGCCCCGGCGAAGAGCATGAGCGCCACGAAGACCCGGCTCACTCCATCGACCACGGCGAACATGCTCGCGTCGAAGACGTTGGCGCGCTGGGTCGCGTCGCGGAAGCGGGCGTTGAGCCGATCGAAGCGCGCGAGGGTGCGCGCCTCATCTTGGAAGAGCTGCACCACCTCGACGCCGTCGACCCGCTCGGCCAGGAAGGCGTTGGTGGCAGCCAGGGCCTCGCGCACGGTCAAGAACAGCTTCTTGAGCTGCCGGCGCATGGACTCGAGGGCGATGAGCAGGGGGGGCGCGGCCGCGAGCAGCACCAGGGTCAGCCGCCAATCGAGCAGGAACATCGCCCCGAGGATGCCCGTGATCAGCAGGATGTCGAGCACGATACTCACGCTGCCGGCGCTCAGGCTCTCGCCGAGGCTCTCGACGTCGGAGGTGAGCCGCGTGAGCAGCTTTCCGGCCGGCTGACGGTCGAAGAAGCGCTGGGTGAGCGACAGGGTGTGCCGGTAGAGGCTGTGTCGCAGGCGCAGGATGGTGCGCTGGCCCGCCCAGGACAGGCTGAGCGAGTACACCGCTTCGGTGAAGTAGGCCCCCACCACGGCGGCCAGGTAGAGCAGCGCCACCCGATCGAGGCCGGCGAGGGTGCCCGGCACGATGTGGCCGTCGATGGCCTGCTGCAGCAGCCACGGCTGCACGAGGCTCAGGCCGGCGACCACCGGCGTCAGCGCCAGCCCGAGCACGAACGCCCAGGAGTCGGGCCGCGCGAAGGGCCAGATGCGGAGCAGCGTGTCCCAATCCGAGCCCTGCAAGCGCTCGGCGCGGTCTTGGGCGGCCTGCGCCCGCTCGGCGGCGTCGGGCGCGGGGGCGGGCTTGCGGTCGGCGCTCACGAGACCCCCTCGGGCGCCCGGGCGTCCACGTCGTCTTCAGGGCGCTGCGCCTCCCAGGTCTCTCGGTAGACGCCCGGCCGGCCGAGCAGCTCGGCGTGGGTGCCGCGATCGACGATGGCGCCGTCTTCGAGCACCAGCACGAGATCGGCGTGCCGAATGGCGCTCACCCGATGGCTCACGATGAAGGTGGTGGGCCGGCCAGCGCCGTCGCCCAGAGACGACAGGGCCTCGACCAGCCGCTGCTCCGTCTCGTGATCGACGGCGGACAGCACGTCGTCGAGGAGCACCACCCGAGAGCCGGGGCGGTACAGCGCGCGGGCCAAGGCGACGCGCTGCCGCTGGCCGCCCGACAGCATGATGCCGCGCTGCCCCACCACCGTGTCGAGGCCGCGGGTGAACGAGGCCACGTCGGGGACCAGCGCGGCCAGCTCGACCGCCCGGTCGACCCGTTGCGACGCGGGATCGCTCTCGAGGGCGATGTTGTCGCGGATGGAGTCGCTGAAGAGGAAGGGGCGCTGCGGCGCGACCGCGAGGCGGCCGAGCCACTCATCGAGCGCCACCTCGGAGAGGTCGGCCGTCGCCCCGTCCGCCCCGACGACGTGCACGGCGCCCGCTGGGGGGTCGAAGTGCCGCGCGAGCAGCCGGAGCAGGGTGGACTTGCCCGCGCCCGTGCGCCCGAACACCCCCACGATGGCGCCCGGCGCGATCTCGACGTCGAGGTCACGGAGCACGGGGGTGTCGGGATCGTCGGGGTAGGCGAAGCTCAGCCCGCGGAGCGAGAAGCCGGGCGGGCCGTCGGTGGGGACCGACGCGGGGCGGTCGCCCTCGGGCCGCGTGACCGGGGTGTCGAGGATCTCGAAGATCCGCTCGAGGCTGGCCTGGCCGCGCTTCACCACCGACAGCATCCACCCCATCGACCGCAGCGGCGGCAGCAGGATGCCCAGCAGCGTCGCGAAGGCCGCCACGTCGCCCACCGAGAGCTCGCCGCGGATGGCCATGGGGCCGCCGACATAGAGCACGATGAAGATGGCGATGGCGCCCGCGAGGAGCAGCGACGGGAAGGCCACCGCACCCAGCACGCTCGACTTCATCGACGTCACGAACAGCGCCTGGTTGCGCTGATCGAAGCGCTCGATGAAGCGGTCTTCGGCGACGAAGCCCTGGATGGTGGCGATGCCCTGGAAGGTGCCCAGCACGTGGTCGGACAGCTCGCCGAGCTGCTCTTGCCGACGCCGGTGCAGCTCCATCACCTTGAAGACCGCGTACCGCACCAAGACCATGGCCAGCGCCACGGGGAGGACCGTCAGCAGGCTCAGCCGCCAGCTGAGCCCGGCCATCTTCCACCCCGTCAGCGTGAGGGCCAAGGTGACGTTGACCACCTGCATCACCCCGAAGCCCACGAAGATGCGCGCGAAGGTGAGGTCGTTGGAGGCCCGGTTGACCAGATCGCCCGTCGTGCGGGTGGCGTAGAAGTCGGGACGCAGCCGCAGCAGCTTGTCGAAGATGTCGGTTCGGAGGTGGTACTCGACGTCGCGGGCCGGGTTGAAGATCAGCACCCGAGACAAGGTGCGCACCACGATGACCGACAAGCCCATGGCCGCGATGAGCACGATGGGCAGGCGCGCGTCGGCGGGCTGCCCCGCGCTCAGCGCGTCGATGGCCGCCCCAATCTGGATGGGGATCTCCACCGTGAGCTGATTGGTCAACCACAGGAACAGGAAGCCGGCGGCGTAGTGCCAGCGATACCGCGCCGCGTAGTCGCGCAGCACCCGCACGGCGGGGTGGGTGGAGGCGGCCATCACAGCCCCCCCGCGGAGACCAGCAGGGCGTCCAGCGCTGACGAGCGCGCGGGGAGATGGGGGGAGGACATGGGTGCCGCCGGTAGGGGGTCGGTCTACCCC
>JBDQIL010000570.1:0-4043 GCA_040264415.1 Myxococcota bacterium | reverse complement strand
GCGCATCTCTGAGGCTTCCAGCGCGGCCGGAGGGGCTGACGGGGCGCCTCAGCCCGGCCTCGCTACCCGGCCGAAGTACCGATAAGGGGCCTTATGTCGCCTATCCCCCTTCGTGTCTCGAGACGACGGCGCGGGCGTCTGTGACGTCGGCCTGTGGTGCTACAGCCGCCACCCCAACTACTTCGCGGAGTGGCTGGTGTGGACGGGCGTCGTGATGGCCGCTGCGCCGTCCTGGTGGGCGCTTCGGTCCTCCGAGTCGCCGGCGGTGTGGGCGGCCCTGGGCCTGGGCGCCGCCGGCGCCTCCGCCATGATGTACACCACGCTCGTCTACTTGACCGGCGCCATCCCTACCGAGCACTTCTCGGCGCGGAAGCGGCCGGGCTACCGCGCGTACCAGGAGCGAACCAGCCGCTTCTTCCCCTGGTTCCCCAAGGCCTGAGCCGCGGCCGCCGAGGCGCCCCGTGGGTCGGGCCTGAGCGACCGCGCCGCCCGCCCGGCCCGACCTCTTGGACCCGCCCCTCAAGAGGTTAGGACGGCGCCCATGCGCCTCCTCCTCCTCCCCCTGCTGACCACGGCCCTCACCGCCTGCGCCTACATCTCGGACAAGGACGAGGGCTGGCGCACCGACCCGGACGGCGACGGCGTGCCCGTGGGCCAGGACTGCGACGACGACGACCCCGACGTCGGCGCCAGCCTGACCTGGTACACCGACGGCGATGGGGACGGCTTCGGCGACCCGGCCACCGCGGCATCGGGGTGCGAGCCCCCCAGCGGCAGCGTGACCAACGCGGAGGACTGCGACGACGACGACCCCGACGCCTGGCCCGGCGCCCCCGACGCCTGGTACGACGGCGTGGACGCCGACTGCGCCGGGGACGACGACTTCGACCAGGACGCCGACGGCTACGGGGTGGACGAGGACTGCGACGACACCGACCCCACGTTGTCCCCCGACCCCTCCATCGAAGAGGTCTACTACAACGGCATAGACGACAACTGCGACCTGGCAGACCCGGACGGCGACCAGGACGGCGACGGCTACTGGGCCGACGACTACGACAACCGGGTCAACGCGCAGGGCGGCATCCCCCTGGACGTGCCCGACGGCGCCCAGGGCGACTGCTGGGACGACCCAACCGACGACGGGCCCGACGTGCTGCCAGGCTTCGCGACCCTGTCGGCTGAGCAAGTCAACCCGGGCGCCGCCGAGACCTGGTACGACGGCGCCGACCAGGACTGCGTGGACGACGACGACTTCGACCAGGACGGCGATGGTGATCGCTCGGCCCTGTGGCCCGACGCTGGGGGGGCCGTCGGGGGCGACTGCCTGGACTGCCCTGGCGGCTGCGATGGCGAGGTGGACAACCCGGCCGGGCTGGCCGCCGACCAGGTGCACAGCGGCGCCACCGAGACCTGGTACGACGGCACCGACCAGGACTGCGACGGCGCCAACGACTTCGACCAGGACGCCGACGGCTTCGAGGCTGAGGGCACCGGCGGGCTGGACTGCGACGACACCCGCGACGACATTCACCCCGCCGCCACGGACACCTGGTACGACGGCGAGGACACCGACTGCGACGGGTGGAGCGACTTCGACCAGGACGCCGACGGCCACGACTCCAGCGACTACGGCGGCGACGACTGCGACGACGCCGACGCCGCCATCCACCCCGGCGCCACCGAGGTCTGGTACGACGGCACCGACCAGGACTGCGACGGCGCCAACGACTTCGACCAGGACGGCGACGGCTGGGAGGCCGGCACCGCGGCCGGCGACTGCGACGACACCAACGCCCTGGCCAACCCCGGCCAGACCGAGGTCGAGGGCAACGGCTTCGACGACGACTGTTCGGGGGACTCCAACGGCAACCTCATCGAAGGCAGCGCCAGCCTGTCCACCGCCGACGGGGTCTGGCTGGGCATGTCATCGGGCGACTACGCCGGGCTGCGCCTGGCCGGCGCCGGCGACGTGGACGGAGACGGCCAGGGTGATCTGGCTGTCTGCTCGGCCCAGAACGACGACGCCGGCACCAACGCCGGCACCGTCTACATCGTGCCGGGCCACCAGGCCGCCACCGGCGGCGACCTGGACGACACCGACGGCGCCCTGCTGGTGGGGGACCAGCCCCGCGCCCACGCTGGCTCCTCCATCGGCCCCATGGGAGACCTGGACGGCGACGGCTACGACGACCTGTCCATCGGCGGCTTCCACGTCATCAGCACCACGTCGGCCCCACCCGCGGCCTGGGTGCTGTTCGGCCCGCTCTCCGCCGACGCCGTCGTCGCCGACACCGCCTCGGCCACCTACACCTCCACCTCCACCACGGGCGCTACCTGGACCAGCCTGGCCACGGCCGGCGACCAGGACTCGGACGGCGTCGCCGACCTGCTCATCGGCCAGGCCTACGACACCGCCGGCGGCAGCCAGGCCGGGCGCGTGTGGGTGACCACCGGCCCCCACACCGCGAGCACCTCGGTCGCCAGCATGGTGGAGATCTCGCCCGAGCCCGGCATCGGCGGCTACCTCGGCTGGGACGCCGGCGCGGCCGACTTCGACGGCGACGGCCAGCAGGACCTGATGATCGGGGCGCCCTATGGCGACCCGGGCGGCGTGTCGGACGCTGGCCTGGTCTACTTGCTCGAAGGCCCGGTCACCGCCGACCTCACCCTGTCCTCCAGCACCGCGGATGCCCGCCTGGTGGGCGCCGGGACCTACCAGTACCTGGGCTTCGCGCTGTCCGCCGCCGACCACAACAGCGACGGCTACGACGACCTGGTGGTCTCGGCCCTGCGGGGCGAGGTGGCCGCGACGCCGGTGGGCCAGGTCTATGTGGTGCACGGGCCCATCAGCGGTGGGGCCACCATCACCTCCATCGCCGACGCCACCCTCTCGGGCGAGACCAACGTGGGCTACTTCGGCAGCGACGTCGCCGCCGACGGCGACCTGGACGCCGACGGCTCGCCAGACCTCGTCGTCGGCGCCCGCGCTGAGCGGCCCGGCGGCCTGACGGGCCAGGGCTCGGCCTGGTTCGTCTACGGGCCGGTCACGGGCTCCGTTACCGTCTCGGCCACCGGCGCCGGGCGGCGCAACGGCACCGCCAGCTACGACTATTCAGGGGCACAGGTGGCCTTCCTGGGAGACGCCGACGCGGACGGCTACGACGACGTGCTGGTGGGCGCCTACGGCTATGACCGCGCCTCGATCAGCAACGTGGGCGCGGCCTACTTCCTGGCGGGGGGCGCGCTGTGAGCGGGCAGTCCCGGCGCCGGTGAGGGACCGGGGGACAGGCCGGGGCGGCCGCCCCCGTTGCCCCCGGAGCTGCGCTGCCGGTGCGCGGTCGAGAGGTCGGCCACAGCAGGCCGCCTTCGCCCGGGGTCGCCACGCCCAGGATCACCCTCCCCTGCCCGCTCGTTGACCACAAGACCGACGTGACCGAGGCGCTGCGCGTGCGCGTCCACGAGACATTCATGGACTCCCAGATGGGCGGCACCCTCCTGCGCACCACGCTGGGCGGAGACCCCATGAAGGGCGTCAAGATGCTGACCGACGAGGGGGACAGCGTCGAGTCCTCGGTCGGCCTGGGCGGCCCCTGCAGCGACTCCGAGGTCGCCATGCGGCGGGTCAGCGGGAAGGCCACCAGCTCGGGCGACGAGCCCGTGCTCGAGCTGGAGGAGGAGAAGAAGGTCGGCCTGGTCATCGCGGTGGTCCGGATCGGACTCTGCTTGCGCCTGCTCGAAGGGCTCACGGCCGAGGCGCTCTCCAACGTCGCAGGCGCCCGCGCGGCCGACGCGGAGTAGGGCAGCCACAGGGCACCGTCCCGGGGCTTCGCCGCCGGGGGGGCGCCAGGCTGGAGCTCGCCCCGGCCACAGAGCCGCGCTGCCGCCGGGCGGGGGAACAGTGCGGCCGATGCTGCGCGCGTTCGTCCTGGTCCCCTCATGCCAACATGGTGCTCTATCACGGCGCCTTCGGGCCCAGCGCGGCGTGGCGTGACCAGGTCGTGCCGACGCCACCAGAGCCGCAGCCGAGCCGCGGGCGGCTG
>JBDQIL010000569.1:0-4044 GCA_040264415.1 Myxococcota bacterium | reverse complement strand
CGGAGGCGCCACGATGCTTACCGGTGACCTGGTGCGGGCCCGAGTGAAAGGCCCCGACCTGCTCCCCTCCTTCGTGAAGGTGGACGCCGCGGCGCGGCTCGAGCGCGCCGCCGAGCTGCTCGCGCTCTTCGATGAGGCCGCCCGCGAGGGGTGGACCCGCGGGACCCTGGTCGCGGCTTGCCGCGAGCTCGAGGGCACCGATCCCGACCACAAGGTCACCAAGGGCTTCGCCAAGGTGCTCCTCGATCGGTGCGAATTCGAGACCGTGTGCCCTGGCGATCCGGCGGAGCTGCGCTTCGCGGTCTTCGAGCGCGCCGCTGCCGGCGGGCCGCTCGCGCGGCGGGCCGGTCCCACCGGACGGCGCACCGCGGAGAGCGTGCTCGACGCCATCGCAGCGGAGCTGGGCGCCACCGACGACGGCCGCACCTGGGACGCCGCCAGCCTCGGCCGGGCCCTGTACGCCGACCTCAAAGACGAGCAGCAACTCACCCGCTTCCGGGGCTTCGACGACGCCACCGCGCTGCTGCACCGCTACAACGTGGCGCTGGTGCAGGCGCTGCTGCTCAGGGGCATCGAGCTCACCCTGCGGCTGCGGCGGCCCGACCCGAAGCGGGTGCGGCAGCTCTTCCGGTGGATGAAGTTCCAGCAGCTGATGTTTCGCGCCGAGATGTCTTGCGAAGACCTCATCCTCAAGGTGGACGGGCCCCAGAGCCTGCTGCGTCAGTCCACCCGCTACGGGCTCAAGCTGGCCAGCTTCTTCCCTGCGATCCTGCTGCAGCAGGGGGACTGGTGGATGGAGGCGAAGGTGTCGTGGGGGCGCGCGACCCGCACGGGCAAGCGGCTGCAGATCGACGCATCCGCGGGGCTCCGCAGCCACCTGCGCGACACCGGCACCTGGCGCAGCCGGGCCGAGGTGTGGTTCGAAGAGCGCTTCGAGGCGCTGGACTGCGGCTGGTCCTGTGGGCCCGGTCAGCTGCTCGATCTGGGGGACCAGCGGGTGGTGGTGCCCGACTTCACCTTCGAGAAGGACGGGCGCACCGCCCACCTCGACATCGTCGGCTACTGGCGCACCGGGTACTTGGACAAGCGGCTGAAGTCGACCCCCGACCACGTGCTGCTCGCGGTGTCGCGCCGGCTGATCGGCGACAAGTCGAAGGCGGCGCGGGCGATCCCCGACCGGCTGGCCGACCGGGTCATCCCGTTCGCCGAGATCATCCCGGCGAACGAGGTGTTGTCTCGCGTCGAGGCGGTCGCCCGACCCGAGCCCCGCGGCCGCGCCAAGGCGCGCTGAGGCGGCGGGCGTGTGTGGGCCGGGCGACGGCCTCGGATCGGGCCGCTGGCGCCGGAAGGCGGCTGGCCGCGCCAGGCGGGTAGGACGGTGGCGTCCACGGAGTCGTTCTGCACTGCCGGTCTGTCATGTTGCTCGTCCTGGCCACTGCCTGTGGAGCAGGCCGGGGTGGGGCTGCGGCGGGCGACCGGCCCGCCGACGCGATCTCCGCACCCGAGTCGGGCCCGCAGCGGGCCTTCGCGCCGCAACGCAGCGGCGCGCCGCTGCTCGCCGGCATCTCCTACGGTCCGTATCGACAGGGCCAGCAGCCTGGGGGCCCCGACCCCTCCGCGGCTCAGATCCGCGAAGATCTCGAGCTGCTCGCGCCCCAGTGGGGGATGATTCGCGTCTACAGCAGCCGCGGGCCGGCCGAGACCATCCTCTCCACCATTCGAGACGCTGAGCTGCCCATGCAGGTGCTGGTGGGCGCCTGGATCGCGCCGGAGTCCGAGCCTGGCGCCGCGCAGGCCAACGCCGAAGAGGTCGCCGCGGCCATCACCCTGGCCAACGCCTTCCCCGAGCAGGTGCTCGCGGTGAGCGTGGGCAACGAGACGCAGGTGTCGTGGTCGGCCCACCGCTCCGACCGCGAGGCCCTCATCGGCCACATCCGCGCGGTTCGGCGGGCGGTGTCGCAGCCCGTGACCACCTCCGACGACTACAACTTCTGGAACAAGCCCGAGAGCCACGCCGTGGCCCGCGAGGTCGACTTCGTTCTGCTGCACGCCTACGCGATGTGGAACCAGCAGCCGCTGGACGGCGCGGTCTCGTGGACCGCCACGACGGTCGAGGCCATCCGTGCGGAGCACCCCGCGCACCCCGTGGTGATCGGTGAGACCGGGTGGGCCACCGCCCTCAACCCCGAGGGCGACGAGGTGAAGTACATCCACGCTCCAGCAGGAGCGGGCGAGCAGGCGCGGTTCTTCGCGGCGTTCACCGAGTGGGCCGACGCCGCCCAACAGCCCTACTTCTACTTCGAGGCCTTCGACGAGCCGTGGAAGGGCAGCGCCGACCCCCGCGAGGTGGAGAAGCACTGGGGCCTGTACACGGTCGACCGTCGGCCGAAGGAGGCGCTGCGATGAGCGACCCCACTGCCGCCATCGCGGCCGGCGAGACCCGCCCCTCCGACAAGGTCGGCTTCGGCCGGATGGTCGCCTACGGCGTCGGCGCATTCGTCAACAACACCCTGGCGGCCGCCATCGGCGGCATGATCATCGTGCTCAACCTGGGGTTGGGCATGGACCCGGCCTGGGTGGGCATGTTGGGCGCGCTCCCGCGCCTGACCGACGCCATCACCGATCCGCTGATGGGCTACATCTCCGATCACACGACGTCGCCGTGGGGTCGCCGCCGGCCCTACATCTTCGTGGGCGCCATCGCCGCCGGGCTGATCTACATCGCCCTGTGGTGGCTGATACCCATCGACCGGATCGAGCTGACCTTCGCCTGGTTCTTGGGCGGCTCCATCCTGTTCTACCTGGCCTACACGGTGTTCGCGACGCCCTGGGTGGCCCTCGGCTACGAGCTCACGCCCGACTTTCACGAGCGCACCCGTCTCATGGGCACGCAGAACTTCATCGGGCAGCTCGCCTACGTGGTCAGCCCTTGGTTCTTGTGGTTCATGACCCAGCAGCGGTGGTTCGACGACCAGGTGGAGGGGGCCCGCTGGCTGGCGGTCATCGTGGGGGTGGTGGTCATCGCCCTCGGGGTGCTCCCGGCGCTGCTGCTGCGCGAGCGCTTCGCGGTCACGCGGATCGAGTCCGACGCGCCGGCCGCGGCCCAGCTCGCCGGCGCGCCGGCCGGCGCCGCCGCGGTGCCCCTCGAGCCCAAGGGGCTCGCCGGCAACCTCCGCGACTTCTTGCGCGGCCTGAAGATCACCCTGCGGTCGAGGCCCTTCCTGCTGCTCGGCGCGGCCACCTTCCTGGTGTTCAACGGCTTCATCCTCATCAGCAGCTTCCAGTTCTACGTCATCATCTACTACGTGTTTGGCGGCGATCAGGAGCTCGGCGCCGAATGGGCTGGGTACTCGGGCACGGTCGGCGCCGTCTCCACCTTCGTGGTCATCTCGCTGGTGACCTGGCTCGCGACCAAGGTGGGGAAGCGGCGGGCCTTCTTCATCGCCATCGGCGTCTCGATGGTCGGCTACGCCCTCAAGTGGTTCTGCTACGACCCCGAGGTGCCGTGGCTGCTCCTGCTGCCTGCGCCGCTGATGGCCTTCGGGTTGGGCGGACTGTTCACCCTCATGGGCTCGATGATCGCCGACGTGGTCGATCTCGATGAGGTGGAGACGCACGAGCGGCGCGAGGGCATGTACGGCTCGATCTTCTGGTGGGTGGTCAAGCTGGGCATGGCCGCGGCGCTGGCGGGCGGCGGCTTCTTGCTGAACGCCACCGGCTTCGACGTCGAGCTCGGCGCCGCCCAGACCGAGCAGACCATCTTGTTGATGCGGATCTGCGACGCCTTCGTGCCCGTGGCCACCTCGGCGGTCGCGATCTGGGCGGTGTGGCGGTACCCGGTGACCGAGGCGTCGGCGCGCGGGGTGCGCGCGCAGCTCGAGGCGCGTCGGGGCACCGTGGCCTGACGACCGGCCCGCCGCGCGGCCAGCGCCGCGCCTGCGGTAGCATCCGTCCACCCTGAGGAGGGACCCCATGCGCGCCTGCTTCATCGCTCTGCTGATCGTGGCTTGCTCGGGCAACGAGGGCCCGCCCCCGCCCCCGGTG
>JBDQIL010000568.1:0-4045 GCA_040264415.1 Myxococcota bacterium | reverse complement strand
GTGGGGGGCGACGCGGCTCGGCGGCGCGCTCTCTCCGGCCCAGGGCAGCGAAGTGGTGGGGCTCGGGCTGGGCGCGGGGGCTGGCATGGGCGTGGTCGCGCCCGAGCTGATGGCGCTGTCGCGCGGCGGGATCGACGCGCTGCGCGCGCTGGCGCCGTGGTCCGCCGTGGCCGGGCTGGTGCTGCTGGTGTCGGTGCAGGCCATCCTCGCCAGCAACCTGGGGCGCCTCGGGGCGTCCCGCGCGCTGGGGCTCTCGCTGGGGCTGCTGGTCTTCGAGGGCCTCCTGTTGGCGCCTCTCCTTCGCTGACCCCCCGTCAGGGTTTCGATGGATCGGCAAGTTCGCCGGCCGGCGCGGCGGGCCCGCCGAGGTAGCCCAGCTCGCGGAGCTGATCGAGGTGGCCGGGGTCGAGCTGCACGGGGTCGGCCGGCGGCGCCGTGGGCTCGGGGTGAGCCGACTCGAAGGCGTCGCGGGCCGCCCGGAGGCGCGCCATGCGCTCGGGATCGTCGAGCCGCGCCACCTCGTCGGGGTCGGCGCTGAGGTCGAACAGGAGCGGTGACGGGCCCAGGTCGCGGTCCCAGAGCGCCTTGTGGCGTCCGGTCAGCGACAGCGCGACGCGGCCCTCGCGCTGGCTGACCAGCGGGAGCGGGTCGGTGATGGAGACCGGCCAGTCGTGCTCGACCCCGAGGGTGCGGGTGACGAGATCGGCGACCGCGGCGTTCGAGGCAGCGGCTGGGAGCTGCTCGCGGTCGCCGGGGAGGCCGGGGTGGTCGGCGCGCAGCGGCACCCACGTCAGCGCCTCCCAGACGTGGCGACCATGACCGACCCGGTCGTGCTCCCCCAGCAACTCGCCGTGGTCGGAGGTCACCACCACGAGCGTGTCGGCTCGATGGGGGCCCAGCGCCGCCAGGACCTCGCCGATGCGCGCGTCGGTGTCTTCGATGACCGCGCGGTAGGCGCGGCCGTAGGCCCGCCGAAAGTCGCCCTGCCGATCGCGCTTGGCGGCGCCGATGAGCATCCCGCGGGGCTCCTCGAGGTAGTCGGGCTCGACCGACCACCGGGCCGCAGCGCCCGCGCTCGGCTTGAGGGGCGAGTGGGGCCCGATGAGGTGGACGTAGGCGAAGTGGCGCCCCCCATCGCCCCAGGCTGCTTCGACGTGCTGGCCGAGCTGGGCCGGAATCCGGGCGTCGCCCGAGCGCTTCCAGGTGTCGAAGCCGCGGTCGAAGCCCAGGTCCTCGGCAAGGTAGGGGTTGGCGTACAGGCCGTGGGTCGAGAAGCCCGCCGCTGAGAGCACCTCGGAGAGGGTGGGCTGGTCGGGCAGCGGCGGGTACCGGCCCATCATCCCGGTGCTCTCGTCCCACCCGTGCGCCCGCACCGGCGCGCCGGTCATCAGCGACACGACGCTGGGGACCGTCCAGGTGCCGGCCGACCAGGCGCGCTCGACCCGGGCGCCCGCCGAGGCGAGGGCGTCGAGGTTCGGGGTGTGCGCCTCACGCAGCAGATCGGCGCGGGTGGTGTCGGTCACGATGACCAGGGCGTGGCGCGGGGGGGGGCCGGTCCAGGTCCAGGCCTCCGATGGTGGGCTCTGGCGAGCGAGGCCACAGCCGGCGACCCAGATCAGGGGGAGGAGGGGGCGCTTCATGGGAGCGCCACCTGTCGGGCTGGCGCGCCGGACACCGCGACGCTCCAGCCGTCGGCGAGGCGTGCTGCCACGGCGTTGCCGGTCTCCGAGAGCGGGGTGACGCGGTGGGCCCCCCACCCCAGGTCGTCGCGGCGGAGCGCCCAGGCGTCGTGGCTGCCGGTCGCCAGAATCCAGGCGCCGGGGCCGCTGCCCACCACCTCAAGCTGCAGCACGGCGTAGCTGCCCTCGAGCCAGCCGATGGTGCGGCCGGCGGAGAAGTCGGGGCCCTCGAGCAGCCGCACCCGGGGGTCGCCCTGCTGGCCGTAGCTGGCGTGCCAGCCGTCCCCCACCACGAGGTCGAGATCCCCGTCGCCGTCGAGGTCGCCCGTCGCGAGGGCGCGGACGCCCCGGAGGCTGGGCAGCGCCGCGCGGCCGGCTGGTCCCTGCATCGACAGATCCCCGTCGCTGCGAGGCTCGGGGCCGTAGAGGCTCCCGACGACCACCCGGTCGCCCGTGAGCGGACGCTGCCGCATGGCCATGTGGCCCGCCGGGCTGGCCCCCGGGCCGCCCGCGTCGAGGAAGCCGGCCCCGACGGTCATGCGGTCGGTGAAGGCCGCGACCCACACCCGCCCCTCGACCACCGCGAGGTCGGTGACTTGATTGCGCGGCCCCGACGACTCCCAGAGCCGATCGGCGCGGTCGGCGCGCAGCGCCCACACCCGGGCGGGCGCATCCCGCAGGGTGCGCCCCTGGCCGGTGGCGACGATGGCCTCTTCGTAACCGTCGCCGTCGATGTCGCCGCGGGCCACCACCTGCACCTCGCCGCCCAGGTCGGTCCCCTGCCAGCTGGCGGCGGTCTGAAACCGCAGCACCGTGTCGACCCCGTCGCCGTCGAGATCCGCGGCGGCGACCGCGACCGCGTCACCCAGCTCGGTGGGCGGCGTGGCCGCGCGGTGCGTCGGCGGTGGGTCGGCGCAGGCCATGAGCAGCAGGAGGGCGGTTCGCATCGTCTACTCCGACGCCAGCGCGGGGGCCGCCAGCGCGCCAGGGTGCCCGATGCCGACCATCAGCCGCCAGAGCGGGGCCCCGGGGGCGCCGCCCAGGCCCGCCCCCAGCCCGCCCCGAACCAGGGCGCCGGTGGGCAGCCGCGCGCGCGCTCCCAACAGGAATTCGGCGGCGGAGGGGGCGGAGAACCGCATCAGCTCGGTCCAGACCTGCTGCCCGAAGAGCTCGGCCTGCAGGTGGACCGGATCGGTGAGGCGGTAGCTGGCGGCGGCGCGCCACACGCCGCCACCACCCACGGTGACCCCGCCGAGGTCGGTCGCCGGAGAGAGGCGGGCGACCAGGTTCACGCCTGCGCCCCAGCGACCCGCCATGGCATCGGCGGCGGCGCCAGCCTCGGCGCTCCAGCCGGTGGCGCCCACCTGAATCGACGGGTCGCCGGTGGGGGCGATCACCCGCCCGATGAGCGCCGCGCCCGCCACGCGGTCGGCGGCCCGCGGGAGGCTGAGCTTGAGGTCGATGCTGGCGTCGCCGAGGCCGGTGCCCCGCGGCGCCTGGAGGTCGGAGGTCACGACGAGGTAGGCCGGCAGGGCGACGCCGATCCGGAGCGGCCCGTGTCCCCAGGCCGCCGTCATCCACGCCGAGGTCGCCCCCCGCACGATGGCGATCGTCTCTGCGCCCTCAGGCTGCCAGACCAGCGGCAGGTGGGCGTGTCCGATCAGGACCGACGCGGACAGCCCGGTGACGGCGCGGGCGTCCTCCACCACCACCCCCGCGCGGGCGTCTACGGTCGGGCGGGCCAGATCCACCGACACCGCCGGCGCGGCGTAGCCGGGGGTGCCCGGTGTGGCGGCGGTGGCGGCCCCGATCAGGGTGAGGGTGCCGGCGATCATGGGGCGGCCCCAGCGGGGAGGAGCACCTGGCGCGGGGCGGAGGGCACGCCATGGAAGCCGAACCGATCGACCGGCACCGTGCGCCACCAGTAGCCGCCCGGCGCCCCCGGCAGCAGCAAGACCGGCGGCGACCAGCGCGCGTCGGGCACCTGGGTGATGAACACCGTCTCCCGGAGGTCGGGGGTGGTGCCGATCTCCAGGCGGTAGGCCCGGACCCGCTCGGTCGGCTCCCAGGAGAAGTCGGGTCGCCGCAGGCGGGCGCCCTCGAGTGGGGTCACCGACAGCCCGCCGAGCGCGAGGGTCACCGGCGCGCCGGGGGCTTGTCCCGCTCGCATCCGGCTGCCTTGGCCCGCCTCGAGCGGCTGCTCGACCCCTCCGCCGAAGACGCTGAGGGGGCTGCTGATGGCCTCGGTGCGGCTGGCGTCGGGCTCCTTGTGCACGCGGAAGCCCCCCCGCCGTCCTGCGGTCAAGCCGTCATCGGGTTCGACGGCGACCAGGCCGTACCTCGCGTCGGGTGCGGTCGCCTCTGCC
>JBDQIL010000567.1:0-4055 GCA_040264415.1 Myxococcota bacterium | reverse complement strand
GGTCGAAGGTGGTGCCGTCTGGGCAGGTCCACCCCACTGCGTCGCCGATGGGGAAGGCCGACCCGATGGCGTCGGCGGTGCTCCACAGCAGGCTGCCGGCGTAGTCCGCCGCCTCGATCGCCGCGTCGGTGCTCAGGCTCCCGGCGGCGAAGGGGCCGGCCAGCTCGGCGCCGAAGGCCCCGATGCTGCTGGTGTTGTAGCCCTCCACTTCGAGCACGTGTGCGCCCGCGGTCAGCGGCACGACGTTCAGCCACCAGTAGTTGAAGTTTTAGGTTGAATCAGCGGTCTGGCTGAACACATCCGCGCCGTCGACCCGGAGGCGGGTGCGGTTGTCGGCCCCAAGGCCGAGCAGGTAGTCGCCGTCGGCGGCCACATCGAGGCACACCGCGAAGCCGATCCACTCGCCCGTGGGCTGCTCCCCCGTGGTGGCCCCGCCGGACGCGTCGCAGGCCCACACCCCCCCCGTGTTGAGCCGACCGTTGGCCAGCCCGTCGTCTTGGCCCCAGAAGGCAGACGTGACGTTGCCGCCCCCTGGCAGTCGCGCCCCGAAGCGGCCGTAGGCTTCGTTGGGCACGATGGGGCACGCGTCCCAGGTGTCGCCGGTGGCTGTGGCGGGATCCTCGGTCGCGCGGAAGCACTCCGAGCCGTCGTCTCGGGCGGCGAAGCCGTCGGGGCACGCGCAGGTCTCGCCGTCGTCCTATTCGACGATCTCAGCGAACAGCGCCACCTCGACGAGCGGCTGGCCGGGGTCGTCGGACGCGATGGCCAGCGTGGCCGCGTGGCTGCCCGGGGCGACGGCCTCAAGGGTGATGAGCAGGTCGGTGCGGGCGTCGGGGTCGAGGTCGGTCTCCTGGAGCGAGGTCACCGCGAAGGCACCCGCTCCCCCGTCGATTCGGGCCGACGACAGCGTGAGCGAGGCCCGCCCCACGTTGCGGAGGGCGACGACCTGCGTGACCTCACCCTCGACCGAGCCCGTGGCGTCCACCGTGAGGGTGCCCAGGTCGACGGCCTCCGGGGTCACCCGCAGCTGCGCCTCGGGGTCGCCCATCGGGGCGCCAGGTGCGGCCGAGTCGGCCTTGTCGTCGGCGCAGGCCAGGGCCCAGAGCAGCAGCAGCGTGGTGTGGCGGCGCATGAATCCTCCCGTCTGCCGGAGACTATCGGATGCGCGAGGCCGCGGTGGCCGACCGCGCGTCAGTCGCAGGCCTCGAAGCCGGCCAGGACCACGCCGTCTTCGTCGATGGAAGACACCGCGTCGCAGGCGGGGACCTCGGCGACGGCTGCCCAGCTGCCCGGGCTCGCCCCCCAGGCCACGCAGTCGGTGAACGCGGTGCCGTCGGTGTTGGAGACGACGAAGAGGAAGCTGAGGTCGCTGGTGTCGCGACAGAGCCAGCGGGTCGCCCCCCCCGACGCGGCGTCGTCGGGGTCGGCGGCCTGGGCCAGGTTGAGGTCGAGGCAGTCCCAGGCGCCGTCGCCGGCGGCCTCGCTCGACGACACCGTGTGCCGCTCGACCCGCTCGCCGTCGGTCACGAACAGCGCGCCACCGCCGGTCCAGGCGTCGGTCTCGGCCGCGAGGCGCCACCGGGCGGCGTCGGGGTCGCAGGCGACCGACAGGGCCACCACAGCGGGCTCGCTGTCGAAGAAGGGCCCTCCTGCTGCCGGCTGGCTGGGGGTGATGCGGCAGCCCGCGCTGCCGAGCGCGATCGCGAGCGCGGTGGACCTCACAGCGGCTCCCAGGTGGTGCACCCCGAGACCAGGTCGGGGCGGCTCCCCCAGGTCCAGCAGCGGCGCACGGTGGTGTCGAGGGCGTCGGTCAATCGCAGCACCAGGGTGACGTCGGTGTCGTCGCACGAGAACAGGGTGGAGACCCCATTGTCGAAGCGGTCGGCGCAGGCGTCGAGGCTGGCGCAGTCGCTCGTGTCGGCGACGGTGAGCGCCAAGTACCGGTCTTGCCACCAGCCCTGCGGGTCTTCGTCGAAGATCGGCAGCGCGTGGCGCTCCGACCAGAGCACGCGGTCGTCGCTGTCGAAGGCGGCCATCTCGAGGCTGGCGACCGACGCCGAGCCGGCCAGCATGGCATCGACCCATCGCTGGTCGTCATCACAGCCGTGCGAGATGAGCTCGGCGCTGACGGTGCCGTCCCAGTCACCCGCCTCGCGGGCGGTGGAGCAGTCTTCGACCTCGGGGTCGCAGGCCTCCTCGGCGCAGCCGGTGGCCCCCGCGAGCCCGCTGGCCAGCCCCACGGCGATGGCGCGCGCGCGGCTCATGCGTCGGCCGCCTCGACCGCCGCCCAGTACTGCTCGGCGTTGGCGAACGACCCGGTGACGCTCGCGCCGCGCGGGGTCTCGGGGGTGGAGGGGGGCTGCAGCGCCGCTCGCCGGGCCTCGACCTCGGCCTTGCGCGCCTCGCGGAACAGGGTGCGCTCCAGCTCGGTCAGCAGCTCGGCGAGGCCGGCGCCGGTGTGGGCGCTCACCAGCCGGCCGCCGTAGCGGTCGCGCAGCCCGTCCCACAGCACGGCGTCCACCGCGTCCACCTTGTTGAGGGCCAGGATCTGCGGGACCTCTCCCGCGCCCAGCTCTTCGAGCGTGCGCTCGACCTCGGCGAGGTGCATGTCGAGCTCGGGGCTGCTGGCGTCGGCGACGTGCAGCACGAGGTCGGCCTGGGCCGCCTCTTCGAGGGTGGAGCGGAAGGCGTGCAGCAGATCGCTGGGCAGGTTGCGGATGAAGCCCACCGTGTCGGTGAGGATGATCTCGCGCTCGGTCGGCACCCGCAGCCGCCGGCTCGTGGGATCGAGGGTGGCGAAGAGCTTGTCTTCGGCGTCGACCCCCGAGCGGGTCATGCGGTTGAGCAGGGTGGACTTGCCGGCGTTGGTGTAGCCGACGATGGCCACCTGGGGCAGCTGGTTGGCCACGCGCCGCTGGCGACGCAGCTGGCGGCCGGCCGCGAGCCGATCGAGCTCCTTCTCGAGCCGCGTCTCGCGCTCGTTGGCGCGCCGGCGGTTGATCTCGAGCTTGCTCTCGCCCGGCCCCCGGCCGCCGATGCCCCCGGAGAGGCGCGACATGGCGGTGGGCATCACCTTCAGGCGCGGCTTGCGGTACCGGAGCTGGGCGAGCTCGACCTGCAGGCGCCCGGCGCGGCTGCGGGCGCGCTGCGCGAAGATGTCGAGAATCAGCTGGGTTCGGTCGACCACCTTCAAGTCGGTGGCGGTGGCGATGTTGCGCAGCTGCGAGGGCGCGAGCTCCTGGTCGAAGACCAGCACCTCTGCCCCGAGCTGCATGGCCCGCACCAGCACGTCTTCGAGCTTGCCCTTGCCCATGACGTAGCGGCCGTCGAACTTGCGGCGAGACTGCAGCACACGGTCGAGCACCTGCAGGCCGGCGGTGTGGGAGAGGCGCTCGAGCTCGTCGAGGCTGGCCTGGGCGGGCCCCGTGGGCCCCGTGGTCACGCCCACGAGGATGCAGCCCTCGGCGCCCTCGACCATGCGGGTGGCGTCGCCCCGCGCGATGCGGCCCTCGAGCTCGCTGATGAAGGTGAGGAAGTCGAGGTCCCAGCCGTGCACGCTGTGGATGCGCTCGATGCGCCAGGGACGCGTGTCGCCCGCGCCCTCGGGCTTGATGCTGCCCAGCTCGACGAAGCCCGGCAGCCCGTCTGGGCGGGCCTCGACCACCACCACCGCGTCGAGGCGCAGCAGGCTGAGGTCGGTGAGGTCGTCGCGGCTCAGGCCCTCCCCGCGCAGGTGGGTGTGGACCAGGCGCAGACCGCGGAACCGCCCGGTGCCCGCCCGGTGCCGCGTGAGGTCGGGGATGGTGAGCCGGTGCGCGTCGCCCACGAGCACGTGGGTGATGTCGCCGCGGCGGTCGATGAGCAGCCCGAGCTGCCGGTTGATGCCACGCGACAGCTCGCTGATGCGACGCGCCAGTTCGGGGCTGACGAAGCGGTCGGCGGCCACGCGGCGGCGGTACAGCGCCTGGAGTGCGCGGCTGTCGCTCTGCTTGTGGCCTTCGGTGTTTCCGTGCAGGGGCTGGATGGGAGCCTCGGGCGGCCGCGGGTGGTGGGAG
>JBDQIL010000566.1:0-4059 GCA_040264415.1 Myxococcota bacterium | reverse complement strand
GCCCACATCAGGCCGGTGCGATCGGGGGGCGTCGGCGGCGGCCACCGGTTCGGGCCCTCGGCCAGGGTGCATGGCGCGCCCACCAACGACCGGCCGCCCGCGACCTCGACCTGCTGCAGCCCCTCGAGCAAGCGCACCGGCACGAAGCCCGCCTGCCACCAGCTCTGGGGGGCGTCGGTGGGCGCGCCGGCGGCGAGCTTCAGGCCGAGCCATGCCCACGGCACCGGGGCCACGTGTCGCATGACGTCTGCGTGGGGGGTGAGGGGAGCGGGCCCGGCCAGCGTGCGCTGCACGGCGCCGTCGAGCGACGCCGCGACCACGTCGCGCACCTTGGTGGCGCAGGAGTTGCTGCGCCAATGGAAGCGATCGGTGCGATCGAGATCGCGGGCGATGACCTGCAGCGCGTCTCGCACCTCGGCCCGAGCCTCGGGCGGCAGGTCGAGGGGGTGAGCGACCGCCGTGCGCAGCTGACGCACATAGTCTCGGGCCTCCCGCCGGACCGGCCGCACCTGCCACGAGCAGTCCAGGGTGCCGAGCAGCAGCGACGACAGGGGCTCCTGCTTGGAGCTGTCGATGACACCGTACTCCCAGACGTGGTCCAGACCGGTCTCGCCGTCGCGCAGCCACAGCGAGCTGTGGCCGATGAACGAGAAGGGCTGCGGCCCCGGCGAGGCCGTGATCAAATAGACGGTGAGCGAATCCGAGGGGTCGGGCGGGCCCGTCGGACAGGCCGCCGGCAGGGGATCGGTGACCGCCAGCGCGGCTGGCAGCGCCCAGAGGAGCAGCGTCATGGGCCCGGGCTAATCGCCACCTGCGGTCTGGGCACCCGCGGTGGGCCGACAGAGGGGCTGGGATACCAGGTCACAGCCGGAGGCCCCCATGCGTGACCCTGCCCTCGACGCCAGCGTCGACCCCACCACCCTCTCCGACGCCGAGTGGCAAGCCATCCTGGGCCCGGCGGAGTTCCATGTGCTGCGCCGCAGCGGCACCGAGCGGGCGGGCACGGGCCGCTACCTCTCCCATCCAGGGCCGGGCGCCTTCCACTGCGCCGGCTGCGGCCAGCGGCTGTACGGCGCCGACCACAAGTTTCACTCGGGATGCGGCTGGCCCAGCTTCTTCCAGGCGGTCGAGCCCGGCGCCCTCACCACGGTCACCGACCGCACCCACTTCATGGTGCGCACCGAGATGCGGTGCGCCCGCTGTGATGGTCACCTCGGCCACATCTTCGATGACGCGCCCCAGACCCCGACCGGCAAGCGGCACTGCGTCAACGGCACCGCCATCGTGCACGTGCCCGAGGGCGAGACCCTGGCCGACGCGTTCGCGCGCCACCGGGCCGCGCGCCGCTGAGGCCGCTTGCAGAGCAGCCAAGGCTGGGCCACAGTGCCGCCATGTCCACACTCGGAATGGTCCTGGCGGGGGGCGCCGCCCGCGGCGCCTACGAAGCCGGCGTGCTGCGCTACCTGTTCACCGAACTCCCCCGCAACCTCGGCTATGTGCCGTGGCCAGACGTGGTGAGCGGCTGCTCGGTCGGGTCGCTCAACGGCGTGTTCGCGGCGGCGCGGTCGATCGAGGGCATCCACCACCTGAGCGGGATGTGGCGGGGCCTGACCATCGACCAGGTCTACAGACTGCACGGCAACAGCGTCTTCGGCGCGGTCAAGCGCATGCTCTACCCCACCGGCGGCGCGAGCGTGCTCGACGCCACGCCGCTGGTTCGCCTGGTCACCTCGCAGATCCCGCTGCGCGACCTGCGCGACGCCATCGACTCGGGGCGCACCCGCGCGCTCATCGTCAGCTCGACCAGCGTGCGCACCGGGTTCAACGTGCTCTTCGCCGACTCGGCGTGGCCCCACCTCGACCTGCAGCCCATGCCCGGCACCCGGGTGCAGCGGGTGCGCACCAAGGCCAAGCACCTGCTGGCGAGCTGCGCCCTGCCGCTGCTCTTCCCGCCGATCCTCATCGGCGGCGAGCTGCACGTCGACGGCGGCCTGCGCCAGAACACCCCGCTGCGGCCCACCATCTACTCGGGCGCCGACCGCATCTTGGTGCTGGGCGTCCACCTGAGCAAGGCGGACGAGGCCAACGCCAACCAGACGGCGGTGGTGCCGTCACTGCCCTTCCTCGCGGGCAAGAGCCTCAACGCCCTCACCCTCGACCCCATCGAGCGCGACATCCGGCAAGCCGAGAAGGTCTCCGAGATCGTCGCGTGGGGGGTGAAGCGGTACGGACCCGACTTCGCCACCGACATCCAACGCGACCTCGGCCTGCACCCGGTGAAGGTGCGCTACCTGAAGCCCAGCGAAGACCTGGGCCGCTTGGCCGCCACCGCCTGGCGGGAGCGCCCACCGAAGGTCACCGGCCAGCTCGGGTGGTTGCTCTCCGCGGTGGCCGACCGGGTGAACGAGGCCGGCGGGGAGAGCGACCTGCTGTCGTACGTCTACTTCGACAAGGGCTTCACCTCTGCCTTGGAGGAGCTCGGCTTCGCCGACGCCCGGCGCCAAGAAGAGGGCCTGGTGGACTTCCTCACCGACAGCGGCCGCCTCGGGCCGCCGGCCTGACCGTCGAAGGACGCGGCTATACGTCGGCGGCCCCGCCAGGCGCCGGCGTCACCCCCTGAAGCTCGGTCCAGGCGCTGCGGAGCACGCGCACCGACGACCGCAGCAGCAGCAGCACCAGGCCCAGCGCCACGACGGTGTCGGGCCAACCTGCACCCACCACCGCCACCGCGCCGGCCGCGACGAAGACCGACAGGTTCGTGGCGATGTCGTTCCGCGAGCACTCCCACACCGACGCCATGTTCACGTCCTCGGCCCGGTGCCGCCACAGCAGGGCCAAGCACGTCGCGTTGGCCGCCAGGGCCACCAAGCTGAAGGCGCCCATCAGCTCGAAGACCGGGATGGACGGGTTCATCATCTTGAACGCCAGCTGCCCGGCCACCGCCAGCGCGCCGAGCAGGATGAGGCCTCCCTTGACCAGGGCCACGCGGGCCTTGGCCCCGGTCCCGGCCGCGACCACCGCCAGGCTCAGGCCGTAGGTCACGGCGTCGCCCAGGTTGTCCATGCTGTCGGCGAAGAGCGCGGTCGATTCAGCCACCTGCGCGGCCGCCACGATCACGACGAACATCACCGCGTTGATGGCCAGCACCACCTTCAGTGTTCCGCGCTGCTCCTCGCGCAGCGCGTCGACCGCGCAGCTCGTCTCGCAGCATCCCGCCATGGCGCCTCCGGGCAGGTGAACGGTAGCCGACGGACGAGCCGTCGGAGAGGGATCCTGCGTCGTGCAACGCACGAGCGGCGCGCGTTGCGAGCGCCTACGGGCCCGGACCCGATGGATGGCGGGCCGTCCACGAGGCCCAAGCCGTGCGGGGGCGCGCCTCTGCCACGAGCGGGATGGCGTAGGCGACGACCCGATCTCCGCCGTCCGCGGACTGGGTCGGCGACGGGTCGATCTGGGCGAGGGCTCCCATGATTCGCTGCCGATCGGCCGGGGCGAAGGGGTCGGGGTGCAGGGCCACCGTGGTGAACCCCAGCGCCCCCAGCCGCTCGGCCACAGCTGCGCTCTCCGCTTCCAGCAGGCGCCCGGTGACCCACTGTCCCAGGCGCAGCCGCGGGCTCAGCACCCCCGGGCTCGTGATGCAGAGATCGGCGATCGGCCGGCCGTGAGCGGTCTGGTAGTAGCAGCCGAGGTTGGTGGTTCGCAGGGTCCACGCCGGCGCAGCGGCGCGCTCCTCGGGCCACAGATCGAGGACCGGCCCCACCGCAGCGAGGTAGGCCGACGGGACCGCTGCCTGTGAGACCTGCTGCCGCCAGGGCATCCGCAGCACCACGAACCCATCGACCAGCGCGAACAGAAGCAGCGGCCACGCGCGACGGGGCCGGCGCCCGTCGGCGAGGACCGTCGCCACGCGAGCCGCCAACACGCCCACGCAGAGCAGCCCGCTCCAGGCCAGCCGATCGGGAAAGCGCCCTAGCGCCAGACGCAGCGTGGTCCACACCTCGGCCAGCCCGCCGGTCGCCTCAGCCGTGGGGGGAGGGCCGAGCGCACCTACCCCGAGCG
>JBDQIL010000565.1:0-4062 GCA_040264415.1 Myxococcota bacterium | reverse complement strand
TCGCCGCCCATCCCGACGACCTCGCGATGGTGCAATTCTCGTCGGGCACCACGGTGCGGCCGAAGCCCGTCGGGCTCACCCACCGCCAGGCGCTGGCCAACGTGGCCCGCATCCTCGACTTCATGCCCCCCGACGCCGCCTACGAGCACGTGGGCGTCTCGTGGCTGCCGCTCTACCACGACATGGGCCTCATCGGCTGCGTCTTCGTGGCGGCCTACCGCGCGGGCCCCCTGGCCCTGCTGCCGCCCGAGGCCTTCCTGGCGAAGCCGGCCCTCTGGCTGCGGGCGATCTCGCGCTTCGGCGGCACCGTCTCGCCCGCCCCGAACTTCGCGTGGGCCCTGTGTGTCGAGCGGGTGGACGACGCCCAGCTCGAGGGCTGCGATCTGTCGAGCTGGCGGCTGGGTCTGAACGGCGCCGAGCCGGTCTCCCCCGAGACCACCCGGGCCTTCACGGCGCGCTTCGCCCGGTGGGGCCTGCGCGAGACCGCGATCACGCCGGTCTACGGGCTGAGCGAGGCCGCGCTGGCGGTCACCTTCTCCGACCCCGCCGCGCGGTCGAGCCAGGTGGTGGGGGCGGGCGCAGGTCACCGAGCCCGGGCCCGACGCGGTGGAGCTGGCGTCGGTGGGGCGGCCGCTGCGGGGCTACGCCGTCGAGATCCGCAGCGAAGACGGTCAGCCGCTGCCCGACGGCCGCGTGGGGCGCCTGCACGTCTCCGGCCCGTCGCTCATGGCCGGCTACCTCGACCGCACCGACCAGCCCATCAAGGACGGCTGGCTCGACACGGGTGACGTCGGCTTCGTCCTCGAGGGGCGCCTCACCATCACCGGCCGCGCCAAGGACGTGCTCATCCTCCGGGGCCGAAACCACGCGCCCCACGACGTCGAGCGCGCGGTCGACGCCGTCGCTGGCGTGCGCACGGGCTGCGCGGCGGCCGTGGCCGACCTCGGGGGCGGTGGCGAGCGCCTGCTGCTCTTCGTCGAAGTGCGCGAGCGCCTGCCAGACCAGGCCGAGGCCTGCCGTACCGCGGTCCTCCAGGCCACGGGGCTGCGCGTCGACGCCGTGCACCTGCTCGACCCGGGCGCCCTGCCGCGCACCTCGTCGGGCAAGATCCGGCGCTCCGAGGCGCTCCGGCTCCACCGAGCAGGCGGGCTGTCCGCCCCCGACGCCGTCACGCCCATGAGGCTGGCCGGAGCCATGGCGCGCAGCGCGCTGGGCCACCTGCGCGCGCGGCGGGCCACCGAGAGCGACACGGATGGCTGACGCCGATCTGCTGGTGGTGGGGGCCGGCCCGGCTGGCCTCGCGACGGCCATCCACGGCGCCCGCGCCGGCCTGTCCGTCATCGTCATCGACGCCCAAGGCGGCACCCTCGACAAGGCCTGCGGCGAAGGGCTGATGCCCGGCGCGGTAGACGCCCTGCGCGAGCTCGGCGTCACCCCCAGCGAGTCCTTCCCCTTCCACGGCGTGCGCTACACCGATGGGCGCCGCAGCGCTGAAGGTCGCTTTCGCCTCGGGGCCGGCCTGGGTGTGCGGCGGGTGGTGCTGTATGAGGCCCTCTCGGACCGGGCCCGGGGGCTGGGCGTGCGGCGGGTCGAGGCGCGCGTCAGCGGCGTCCAGCAAGACCCGACCGGGGTGGAGGCGGCCGGGCTGCGGGGCCGCTGGCTCGTGGCCGCCGACGGCCTGCGGTCGCCCATCCGCAGCCAGCTGGGCCTCGACCAGCCCCCGCGCCGGAGCCCACGCGTGGGCCTTCGGCGCCACTTCCGACGCGCCCCACGCGACCCGATGGTCGAGGTGCACTGGAGCCCCCACGCCGAGGCCTACGTCACGCCGGTCGGGCCCGAGCTGGTCGGGGTGGCCTTCCTCTTCTTCCCTGATCGCCTGCCCGCCGTGCCGCCGGGGTCGAACCGCTACGACGTCTTGATGGACGGCTTTCCTGCTCTGCGCGCCTGGCTCGGCGACGCCGCGCCCCAGAGCCGGCTGGCCGGCGCGGGCCCCTTCGAGCGCCGGGTGCGCGCCCGGGTCGCGGGCCGGGTGCTCCTCGTCGGCGACGCCGCTGGCTACCTCGACCCGCTCACGGGAGAGGGGCTGCGGCTGGGCTTCGAGGCGGCGCAGGCCGCGGTGGCCTGCCTGCGGGCCGACCGGCCCGGCGACTACGAGGCGGCCTGGCGCACCATCGCGCGCCGATATTGGTGGATGACCGCGGGCTTGCTGGGCATCGCCCGATCGCGCGTGCTCCGCCGAGCGGTGGTTCCCATCGCCTCGGCCCTCCCCCCGCTGATGTCCGGCGCCATCCGGCTTCTCGGAGAGAGCCGCGACGGCCCCCGCCTGCCAGCCCCGCCGCGAGATGGCCCTTCGGCCGAGCCAATTCATGATCTCTCGTGACCGTCGCGACATTTCGTGACATCGTCGGGGGGCTGCCAGACCCACCGGCGTCGCACGGTGCTCGGTGCCCGACAACGCAGAGACGACGTCGGTGGGCTGGTCCGCTCTCTGCGGGACCGCGTCCGCGCGGGTGCGCCCGCTCCCCCCGGGCTACGACTGGCCGATGCAGGCGCCCCGACACCGCACCGCTTCGGCGGTCGCCTTGGCCCTCGGGCCCGCGCTGCTCGGCGTCGCCACGGCGGTCGGCGGGCTGCAGAGCGCCGCGACCACCGCGCTCCTCTGGGGCGAGCCCCTGCTGCTCGCGGCCGCCCTCTATGGCGTGCTCTACCTGTCTTGGGAGCGCCGGTCCGCCGAAGCCCTCTCGTTGCTGCTCGGCTCTTGCCTCGGCGCAGCGGCCATCCACCAGCCGGCGTCGCCGCTGCCGGTCGACGGCCTCGATGCAGGCTGGTCCGAGCGGCTGCGGGACTGCGCGAGCCAGCCCGAGCGCCCCTCGGGCGAGGTGCGAACGCTGACCTGGACCGTCGTCGACGCGGGGCTGTCGCCGACGGATGTCACGCGCATCGAGGCCCAGCGGCCCGACCTGTTGGTGCTCACGGGGAGCGACCTCGCCGACCCCGCGCGGGCGCTCGCCCAGGCGCTCGGGGGCGAGAGCAAGTTGCTGCCCGGCCCCTCCCCCGACGCCGATCTCGCGTTGGTGGTGCGGGGCGGCTTTCACTACTGCGGCGGGCGTGAGGACATCTGGGAGATGCCGCTGCCGCGCCACCCGGGCGGACGCGCCCGCGCGGTCCTGAGCTTCCCCGATGTGCGCGGCGTGGGCGTGGTCCCCCTGCTCGTCGGTCAGCTCGACGACGCGGGCCCTCTGGGGGAGTGGCCGCGCTGGCCGTCACGGGTGCTCGGCGGCGCACGACAGCTCGGGGCGCTCGCCCACGCCCTGGGCGCGTCCCACATGGTGGTGGTGGCCGACGCCCGCGCCCCTCGCACGGCCCGTCAGCTCGACGGGTTGCTGATGGGCGCCGGGCTCCAGCCCCTCTCGGTGCCCGCCACCTGGCCCGATCGGCTCGGGCCCGTCCCGGCGCTGCCCCAGCACGCGCTCGACCGTGTCTGGGTCGGCGAACGATGGACCAGCCTGGGCGCCGCCACCCTTCGGGGGTCGGAGCACGACCGGCGGGGTCTGCTGCTGCGCATTCAACCCCGCTGAGGGCTACTCGCAGCCGCCCTCGGACCACCCGCCACCTTCAAAGGTGTAGGTGCAGGCCGCCCCAGGCCGCACCTCGAGCACGCCCCGCTCGGCCCGGCCGCCGCCCCGGGGCGTGACCTTCGTGCGCCAGGTCCCACCATCGACGCCGACCAGCTCGAGCTGCCCAGAGCCGTCCCAGGCGAATTTCGCGTCGGACGTGGTGGAGAGGACATCGACCGAAGCCGAGCCCGGCGGGCGCATCTTGAGGCGAAGGGTCCCGTGCTCGGCGTCGACCGCGCCCACCTCGACCGTGCCGCCGCCCAGCGTGTCGCTGTCTGGGGTGCCGGCGCCGTCGGTGTTGGCGTTGATGTGGGTGCTGTCACCGCCACCACCCAAGGCGCCGCTGAGCGCGACGGCCGCTCCGCCGCCCCCCAAGACGACGAAGGCGTGCACACCAGCCACCAGCAGACCCCGGCCGCGCTTGGCCGGCGCCGGGGGGGCGGGG
>JBDQIL010000564.1:0-4072 GCA_040264415.1 Myxococcota bacterium | reverse complement strand
TGCTGCAGCTGCACGACGTGGGTGCTGTAGGGGATCTCGATGTCGGCTGCGTTCAGTCCGTCGTAGACCGCCACCAGGAGGGCGTCGAGCGCCCACTCGCGCTGCTCGGGGAGCGGCACCCACCCCACCACCTCGGCCTCGATGCCGCTGCCCTGGAAGGCCCGGTAGCGACAGATGGGCGGGGCGTCCGAGTCGGCCGGGAGGATCGAGGGCACCGCTGCGGCGGCCTCCAACATCACCGCCCGGGCGGCCTCGAGGTCGGTGCCGTAGGCCACCTCGACCACCACCCGCACCCGCGACCGCTCCGACGGCCCGCCGCTCTCGTTGGTGATGCGCACTGCGGCCATCTCGCGGTTGGGCAGCGTGACCTCGACCCCGTCGTTGGTGAGCATGCGGGTCGAGCGCAGCCCGATGTCGGTCACCCGGCCGCGCGTGCCGTCGGGCAACACGAGGTAGTCGTCGAGCTTGTACGGGGCGTCGGTGACGATGAAGATGCCAGCGAACAGGTTGCCCAGAGACTCTTGGGCCGCGAAGCCCACCGCGATGCCCAGGATGCCCGCGCTGGCCAGCCAGCCGGTGGGGTCGATGTCCCAGGCGACCATGAGCCAATAGGCAGACGCCCCCAAGATGAAGGCCTTGAGGGTGAGGTCGAAGAGGGGCTGGGTGCGCGTGTTGACCAGATCGAAGCGCCCCTCGTTCTCCACCCCGTGCTGCAGCACCACACCGGAGATGCGGTACAGGCCGACGGTCCACACCACAATGGCGACGCTCAACAGCACGCTCTCGGTGTGGTGCACCCACGTGGCGTCGGGCAGCAGCCGGGTGAGGGTGGGCTGCACGCCGCCGAGCAGCACCGACACCGCGATGGGCCCGCGAAGCTGCTCCAGCACGTCGTCGTCGAGCACCGTGGCGGTACGGCCCACCACCCGCCGGAGCACCCGGCGCACGAACCAGTCGGCCAGGATCGCCGCCAGCACCCAGCCACAGGCCGTGAGCAGGGCCTGATGAAAGGGGCTGAGGTCGGGGAGGGCGGAGAGCAGGTCCACGTCGGTCAGCCCCTCTGGTCTCGACAGCACACCGACCGCGCCGGCTCAGCGCCCCGCGCGCGGTCATCCGCCACCATCAGCCCAGCTCGTAGAGGTTGATGTGGCGGTTGCCCTGGATGGGGATGCGCCCGAGCAGGGTGGTGTGGCCCTGCACCTGCCGCGCGCCCACCTCGGTGAGCAGCACGCGGCCGCGGTGGGCCGAGAGGTTCATCATCCACCGAGCCAGGTAGAAGGGCCCCGCCAGCTCCCACCCGTCGGGCGGCCGGCGGGTGTCGGGGGCGATGCCGGCGCAGAGCCGGTAGCCCGCCTCGATCGCAGACCGCTGCAGCGCCCGCGCGGTCTGGACCGCCTTGCCCACGGTGCGCCCCATGCCCCGGCGCGCCTGCCAGACCACCAGCAGCGAGCCGTCTCCGCGCTCCCACAGCTCGCCCTCGGCCTCGTAGATGATGGCCGCCCACTGCTGAGCCAGCTGCGCGAGCTGGGTGCGGGGAGAGGCGATGCTGCGCGGGGGCGGGCTGGCCTCGACCGACAGCACCACGATGGCCGACGGCTCGACGTCGAGCACCGCGGGCCGACCGGTGGCGCCCGACGACGTGTCGCTGGCCGACTCGATGACGGCCTTGAGGTAGGTCGCGAGATCGTTGTTGGTGGCCCGATGGCCCTCGCTCACCATGAGGCTCGTGATGGCGTCGAGGAAGGCCGCCGCGTCGGGGTACCGGTTCTCGGGCCGCAGCGACAAGGCCGTGAGCAGCACCCGCTCGAGGGCCTCGCTGATCTCGGCGCGGTAGGCGCGGGGGGAGGGGACCTCGGCGCGGCGCACGCGGTCGAGCGTCTGCTCGCGCTTCTTCGCCTTGAACAGCCGCCGGCCGGTCACCGCCTCGTACAGCACGATGCCCAGGCTGAAGAGGTCGGTGCGGCGGTCGAGGCTTCGGCCGTCTACCTGCTCGGGGCTCATGTAGGCGTACTTGCCGCGGATGACCTTGTGCAGGCTGGCGGCCTGGAAGGCGGCCCGCGAGATGCCGAAGTCGGTGAGCTTCACCTCACCCGAGTACGACACCAGGATGTTCTGCGGGCTGATGTCGCAGTGGACGATGTCGAGGGCCTCGCCGGCCTCACCGCGCCGGTCGTGGGCGAACTGGAGGGCCTTGAGCACCTCGGCCACGGCGAAGAGCGCCAGCGGGATCGGGAAGGGGCCCAGGTTGCGGGCCCGCGTGATCAGCCGCGACAGGTCGAGGCCGTGCACGTACTCCATGGCCATGAAGTACTGGCCGTCGATCTGGTCGAGGTCGAAGACCTGGACGATGTTGACGTGCAGCAGGCTCGCCGCGATGCGGGCCTCGTCGATGAACAGCCGCACGAACTCGTCGTCGCGGGCCAGCTCGGGCAGCACCTTCTTGATGACGAGGATCTTCTCGAAGCCCGAGATGCCGTGGGCGCGCGCCCGCCAGACCTCGGCCATGCCGCCGGTCGCGATCTTCTCGAGCAGTCGGTACTTCCCGAAGACCTCGGGCTCGCTCTGGGTGGCCACGGCGGCGGCTCCAAGGTGGGCGGAGACACCGACTCTATCAAGTCGCTCGCCCGAGGGGGGCGCGGCCGACCTCAGCCGCCCGCGCTGGGGACCCGGCGCTGCGCGGACCCTAGCAGAAATGCACGACACCGGGCCGGTCTGACCCATTGTTTGTCCACCTCCGACCGGGCGATCGGCTCCGCGGGCCACTACATTGATCTCATCTCCCGGAGGTCCCCATGCTCTCGACGCTCATCACCCTCGCGCTGATGTCTCCCGCCGCCGCCTGCCCCACGGTGGCGACCGGCACGCCCAACAAGCTCACCTACGACGTCGCGCGCACGGCCATCGTGCGAGAGGGCACCCGCACGACCTTCACGGTGAGCATCAACCCCGAGGGCGAGCAGCAGAGCTTCGCGCTGGTGATGCCGGTGCCCGGCGAGCTGTCCGAGGGCGACGTTCGGGTGCTCGACTCGGGCATCTTCGCCCGCCTGGGCGGCCAGACCGGCATGCTCACGATGGACGACGCCGGGTGCTCGTACCCCTACTACAACTACAACGACCCCTGCTGGGACAGCGAGTCCGACTACGCCTCCGAAGGGAGCGGCTCAGACGGCGCCGACGGCTCCGGCGGCAGCGACGGCGACGAGTACGGCGACGTCACGGTCGAGTCGAACTTCTTGGTCGGCGGCTACGAGATCACGGTGCTGTCGGCCACCGAGTCCGACGACCTGTTCCGCTACCTCAACGACACCGGCTACAACCTCGCCGAGCCCACCATCCCCGTCATCCAGGACTACCTCGACGAGGGCATGCGCTTCATGACCGCCCGGGTGGCCGACGAGGCCAGCGCGGCCGACGGCTCGCCGCTGCAGCCCCTGCAGATCGCCTACGACAGCCCCATGTTCGGCATCCCCATCCGGCTCGCCGCCGCCAGCTCGCCCGGCCAGCAGGACATGCTCATCTACGCCATCACCGACCCGTCGGCCGGCCGCGTGGGCATCTCCAACTACGACGAGATGCAGGTGGCCGACACCTGCATCTGGAACTCGCCCGGCAGCGCCTTCGAGAGCGGCACCTTCGAGGACTTCTACGAGGACCGCTTCAACGCCGCGTGGCTCGAGGCCGACCAGGCCGGCTGGTCGGTGGAGTGGGCCGGCGACAGCTGGTCGTGCAGCCCGTGCAGCGGCGTCACCGCCGACCCCGACGACCTCGCCCAGCTGGGCTGGACCGGCGGCTACGAGCACTTCCTCACCCGCCTGCACGTGCGCTACACCGACGAGACCGCCGGCCAGGATCTGGTGCTCTACGAGTCCGGCATGCGCGAGGGCGCGGTCACCTCCTACGCCAACCACAACGACCTCAACAAGTGGTGCGTGGAGCCCTGTCAGGACGACCTGGTTGCGGACCACGCGGCCGCGCTCCAGGCGGAGCGGGAGCGGGGAGAGGCGGCGGCCGCCCGGTGGCGCGCCGAGCGGGCACTCGAGTGCACCGCAGACGGGCTGTGGGGGAGCGACCC
>JBDQIL010000563.1:0-4079 GCA_040264415.1 Myxococcota bacterium | reverse complement strand
GGTGTGAACACGCCCGTCGAGTCCATCGTCCGCGCGGCTACCGATGTGCGTGCGGATGTGGTCGCTGTCAGTGTCTCCTCCGGGCACGGCGGCCCGGATACCGATCGCACGCTGGTCGCGCTGCGCAAGAGCCTGCCGAGCAGCATCCGCCTGGTAGCCGGCGGCCTGGGCATCCGCACCGGGCGCCGCAAGCCTCGCGGCGTGGAGTGCCCGGATGGCCTGCGGGGCTGGGATCGCCTGCTGACGCGCATCGCGCAGGGGTGGTCGGCCCTCGACGCCGGAGACGCTGCGGCGGCCCTGCGCCGGTTTGAACAAGCGCTCGCCGCCGATCCCAGCAGCGGCGCCGCCCGATACGGCTTGGGCTACACGGCCGAACAGCACGATCAGGCGGAGCGAGCCTTCGACCACTACTGTCGCGCGCTGACCGACCCCAGACTCGCACAGGACGTGCAGCGCGAGGTGCAGGGTCGGCTACGGGCGCTGGGTCAACGCTGCCCCGGAGGCTGAACCTTGCTGCCATCCGTCTTGTTCGTCGGCGCGGCGTTCGCCGCCCCTCCGGTTCAGTCCGGCCACACCTGCGCGGTGCTCGACGCGTTCAACGGCGTGGCCATGCAGCCCCTGCTGCCGCTCTCGCCGAAGCACTGCGAGGCGCTCGACCGCGGCGAGACGGTGACCCTCATCCAGCCTCACCCAGACGGCCACCCCCGCGCCATCGGGCTCGCCCGCACCGGCTTGCCCAAGGAACACCTCTGGATCGCCAGCCAAGACCCCCACTTCTCGGGCGAGGACATCGTCATTGAGACGCCGCTCCAGGTGCGGCCCCATGACTCGCTCTGGTACGGCATGCTCGACATCCCCAAGCCCTTCTCGGACCGACACTGGGTCATCCACACCACCGACAACTCGGCGCTGATGAAGACGTCTGGGGGCCGCTTCTGCGAGCATCCCTGGACGGGCGTGAACGAGCGCCTCCCTGAGGTGCGCGCCAAGGTCGAGGCGGGCGCGGTGGCGGGCCTCGACGTCGAACACTTCGACAAGGCCATGGCCACCCCAGTCAACGAGGGGGCGCTGGTCTTCCTGGACGTCGGCGCCCGCGACAGCCTCTACCTCTACCACGTCACCACCGATATCGGCGGCATGGTGCCCGAGCGCATGGTGGCTGGCTACCTGCGCTCCACCATGGGCGAGCACATCCGCGGCATCATCGAGCGCGCCCGCACGGTCATCCCGCGACACTACCGGGGCGACCATCCCCTGATGCACGACTGCGGGAACAGCAAGGTGCCGCTCTTCGAGTGACCCCGCGGCTCAGATCCGGATGCCGAAGAACACACCCGGCCAGAACGACACCCCGCCCGAGGCCTCCGGGCTGTAGCCGCCCCAGAAGGCCGCCGTCTGGGCCCCTTGCTCGATGGGGATGCCCAAGTTGAGGTCGACGCCCACGAAGGGCGTGAGGTGCCGGCCGAGGCGCAGCCCGAGGGCTCCGCGCACCCGGGGCACCAAGAACACCCCCGGCTGCCCAGGCTGGATCCAGGACCACAGCCCCACATCGACGTCGAGCGGGAGCCGTTGGCCACCTGTGCGGCCCCCGAGCGCGACGCCGGTGGCGAGCCGCCAATCGCTCGCGTCGGGCGAGGTCGACGAGAGGCTGCCGTCGCCGCTCACGGACTCGGCGCCGACGGCCAACAGGGTGTAGACGTGCTCGTTGCCCGTCTTGAGCCCGCCCATCCAGGTGGCGGTGCTGTCCGCCCAGAGCTCGGCGTCGAAGATCCCGTCCTGAATCAGGTTCAGGAGCCCGATGGGCGCCCCATCGAGGTGCTCGGCCACGTTGACGATGCCCACCGAGCCGCCGTGCAGGCGCCCCGACACGTTGACCACACCCAGCTTCAGCCCCCGGTCGTCGGCGCCAGACGACACGTTGACGACGCCGGCCTGCAGGCCTTGCGCCTGCCCCGCGACGTTGACCCCCGCCGCGAACTGGACCCCACGCACCGACTCGGAGACGTTTGCGATGGCCGCCCCCTGGAAGCCCTCGAAGTCGCCCCCCACGATGTTGGCGCCAACCCCGCCCTGCGCGCCGCGGCCGTCTCCTGCGAGGATGTTCACGCCGGCCGAGCCCTGAAAGCCATCGAGCGACCCGGCCCAGTTGGCGCCGGACGCGAGCTGGGCGCCGCTCACCGCGCCGCCGGCCACGTTCGCCCCAAACGTGCCCTGCAAGCCCGACAGGCCGCCGCCAGCGAAGTTGGCGCCGATGGCGAGCTGGGTGCCGTCCGCGTCGTTCTCGACCCAGGTGCCGCCCAGGGCCAGCGCCGTGCCGTCGAGGCCGTACGAGCCGGTGGCGAGCACCCCGAGTGAGGTCTCGTGGATCTGGGGATCCGTGCCGCCGCCCAGCGGCCACTCGGGCACCCACACGCGGCTCCGTGCCACGCGCCGGGGGGTCACCGCCGGTGTGTCGCCGCGCGCCCGCGCGTCGGCGAGCGCGAAGCCAGAGAAGTCTTCGCGGTCGAGGGTGGCCACCCCGCTGGCCGTCACGGCTGCCCGCGCCCTCCAGGTGGCGTCCGCCTCACGGGCGGTGACGGTGTAGGCGCCCGGATCGAGCCGGAGCAGCACCGACCGCCCCGCCGGCTTGCGGAGCTCGGCGACCAGGCGGCCGCCCTCGTCGCGCACCATCACGAGCCCCTGCACGCCCGCCCCCAGCTCGAGGGCGGCGCTCTTCCGCCGGAGATCGGTCATGACCAGGTCGCCGGACCCCGAGAGCTGGATGTCGTAGGCGGCGTGCTGCGGGCCGTACCGGGTGCCCTCGGTGCGCGCGAGGGTCTCGTCGTAGGCGAAGCGGTAGGCCTCGTTCAGGGTGACCTGGCCGTCGAGGTCGGTGTCGGCGCCACCCCGGAGCCCCGTGACCAGGGCGTGCGTGAAGAAGGACCCGCCCAGGGCGTCGGCCTCTTGAGAGATCTCGTCGGCCGACGACGACGTGAGGAAGGCGTGGCCCTCGACGTCGGAGCCCTCCTCCACCAGAAAGCCGGGCACCGCCACGCCGCCCTTGCCCCGCACCAGCGCGCCGGACGAGCAGGAGTCGAGGATGGCCACCCGCACGTCGGCGGGCAGGGCGTCGAGGCTGGCCCGCAGGTCGGTGTAGGACAGCGCCCCGCCGGACAACAGCAAGCCCGAGGCGTCGGAGTGCCCCGAGTAGTAGACCACCACCTCGGTGCGACGGTGCCTGGCTTCGGCGGCATCGATGCGGGTCGCCAGCTCGGCGAAGGCCGCCTCGAGCTCGAGCCGCACCGGGTCTTTGAGCACCAGGATGTCGTTGGCGTCAACCCCACCGTAGCGAGACAGCACGGCCGCCATCGTGCGGGCGTCGGTGCCGGCGTAGACCAGCGGCACCCGCTCGGGGCCGCCATCGTTGGCGCCCGCCAGCAACGCGAAGCGGCGCACCGTGGGCTCGTCGGCCGACGCCACCCCGGCGAAGAGCGCCCCCGCCAGCAGCGCCCCGATCATCGCCGGTCCGGCTTGCGCAGCAGCAGGCTCTGTTGCTCCACCCGCTGCTGAACCGGCAGCCCCGGCGAGGTAGCGGCCAGGCCGCTGTCGGCGATGTCGCGCGCGGCCCCGAGCACGGCTTCGACGTCGAGCGGGAGGGGCCCGGTCACGAACCAGAAGCGCTCGAAGCCCGGGGCGTCGTCGAGGGCCCAGGCCCGCTCGAGCTTGTGTTCGCCGCCACCGTCGAGGGCCGTGGGTCCGTCGGCTTGCGGCGGCCAGTGCAGGCTGACCGCGCCCGCCCCATCGACGCTGACGATGACGCCATGGGCCTGGTCGCCGGCCTGGTATGCCACCTGGATGACGTCGCCGGGCGCCACGGCCGCGCCGTCAGCCAGGGCCTCCGGCTCTCCGCTCTGATCTCGATAGACCCTCAGCTTCGGCTCGAGCGCCTCGACCGAAGCCTTGGGGCGCACGCCGTCATCGACGCCCACGCCCGCCACCTCGGGAGCGACCGGCCGGTCTTGCGGCAGCGCGACGTACATGACCACCGCGGTCGCGGCGAGGGGCATCGCCCACGACAGCCAAGAGCCCCGCTTTCGACC
>JBDQIL010000562.1:0-4087 GCA_040264415.1 Myxococcota bacterium | reverse complement strand
TGGATCAGCGTCGCGTTGGGGTCGCAGACCTCCTGGGCGAAGCCGTCCTGCGACCACGCGAAGAACTCGACCAGTCGGTACGGGTGGGCGCCGGGCGGGAGGTCCGCCGATCCCTCCCAGCGACCGGGGGAGACCTCCTCCAGCTCGGTGTGGCCTTGTTCCCACTGGTTGAAGGCGCCCACCACCGACACCGACGTGGGCGCCTCGGCGCCGGGGGCCACCGTGTAGGAGAAGGTCGTCTCGCAGGCCGCCGGGCTGGCGGAGTCGGCGTCGCCGGCGGCCGGACCGGCGGGGTCGGGCTTGCAAGCGGCCAAGACGGAGAGGAGCAGCAGAGCGCGCATGGTCACACCCAGGGGCAGGGAGTCAGTCTACCCGGCGGCCCCCGGCTCGCCGACCCGCCGGCCGCAGCGCGCGCCCGGGGCCCTCGGCATCAGATGCCCGTGATCTCTCCATCGACCAGGTCGATGTCGCGAAAGGCGGGTGCTCGCGGCAGCGCCGGCAGGCGGTTGATGTCGCCCGAGAGCGCCACCAGAAAGCCGGCCGCGGCGTTGATCTTGAGGTCGTTGATGGGCAGGGTGAACCCGGTCGGGGCGCCGCGCGCGCGGCGATCGGCCGACAGGCTGTACTGGGTCTTGGCGATGCAGGGCGGCAGATCGCCCAGGCCCAGGGTCTCGGCCCTCCGGAGCACCGCGGCGGCCCGCGGCGAGAGGCGGACCCCATCCGAGCCGTGGAAGACCCGCGAGATGGCGGACAGGCGCGCTTCGAAGCCCTCGGCGTCGGCGTCGGGCAGCTGCAGGGCCGCCGGACCGGCGGCGGCCCCCTGCACCACCTCGGCCAGCCGCTCGGCGCCTGCGCCGCCGTCGGCGAAGTGGGTGGCCTCGACCGCGGGCACCCCGAGCGCGGCACAGCGCCGCTTGATCTCGGACAGCTCGTCCGGGGCGTCGGTGGGGAAGCGGTTGATGGCCACCACCACCGGCACCCCGACCCGCTGGGCCGCCTGCACGTGATGCGCGAGGTTGTCGAGCCCCCGGGCCACGCGAGCGGGCGCGGGCTCTGCGGTCGCCTGAACCCCGGCGCCCCCATGCCAGCGCAGCGCCCGGGCGGTCGCCACGATGACCACGACCTCGGGGGCCGCGTGCAGGTGGGGGGTGACCAGGTGCAGGAACTTCTGGGCGCCGAGGTCGAAGCCGAAGCCGGCCTCGGTGACCACCCAGTCGGCGACCTCACAGGCCATGCGGGTGGCGATGACGCTGTTCGCGCCGTGGGCGATGTTGGCGAAGGGGCCGCCGTGCACCAGCACCGGGACGCCCTCGAGGGTCTGCACGAGGGTGGGCCAGAGGGCGTGGCGGAGCATCGCCATCATCGCCCCGGTCACGCCGAGGTCGAGCGCGGTGACGGGCGAGCGGTCGGCGGAGAAGCCCACCAGCAGGCGGTCGAGGCGCTGGCGCAGGTCGGCGGCGTCTCGCGCGAGGCAGAGCGCGGCCATGACCTCGGAGGCGGCGGTGACCTCGAAGCCGGCCTGGCGCGGCACCCCGCTGCCGTCGAGCCCGGTGACCACCGACCGGAGCGCCCGGTCGCCGATGTCGAGCACCCGCGGCAGCACCACCCCCCGCGGGTCGAGGGCCGGGGTGCCGCCGAAGTGCAGGGCGTGGTCGGCGGCGGCCGCCGCCAGGTTGTGCGCGGCGGCCACCGCGTGCAGGTCGCCGGTGAAGTGCAGGTTCACGTCGGCGGCCGGGTCGATGCGGCAGCGCCCGCCCCCCGCGCCTCCTCCCTTGATGCCGAACACCGGCGCCATCGACGGCTCCCGCAGGGCGGCGCAGACGCGGACCCCCCGCCGCGCGAGCCCTTGGGCGAGCCCGATGGTGGTGACGGTCTTGCCCTCGCCCGCGGGGGTGGGAGACAGCGCGGAGACGAGCACGAGGCGCCCCACCGGGCGGCCAGCGGGCGCCGCGCCCGGCGCGATCTTCGCGCGCCCCGGGCCCCACGGGTGGACCGCGTCGAGGGCGAGGTCGAGGCGCGCTGCGGCGGAGGTGATGGGCGAGAGGGGCATGGCGGCTCCGGGTGCGGCGCCCAGGGTAGCCCGGGTCACCGCCGCGCTCACCACGGCCTCTCGCGGGGCGCGGCCGCTACGCGATGGCCTGCTGCAGCGGCTCTTCGAAGGCCTCGGCGGCCTTCGCCAGGATGGCGCGGATCGACGGACGGTCGCGCTGTTCACGGCGAACCACCGCGAACACCCGCTGCCGCAGGCCGCTCAGCCCCGCCATGCGCTCGAAGCCCAATCGGCCCTCGAGCTCGGCTTGGGCGGCGTCGTGCATCGCGAAGACGCCGTCCCCCGCCGCAGCGAAGGACTTGAGCAGCGCGCTGTCGTCGAACTCGCCCGCGATGGTGGGCCGCAGCCCGTGCTGTTGAAACCACCGATCGAGGTCTGCGCGGAGCGTCGTGCCGGGCGCGGGCAGCAGGGAGGGGGGCGCGGTGCAGCCAGTCCGACCCGCCGCGCTCCAGCTCCCGGGCGAGCCCGGGGGTGGCGAACAGCGACACGCCGCAGTCACCGAGCAGCAGGGTCTCGGCGCCGAGGTCGCGCTCCGACGAGAGCGGGCCGTCGCTCAACACGAGGTCGAGCCCCCCCTGCTCGACCTGGTGCATCAGGCGATCCTGGCGCCCCTCCGCGCAGCTTAGGCGAACCCGGCTGCCGGGCACGTCGCGGGCCGGGGCGAGCAGCCGCCACGCGAGCACCTTCGGCACCACGTCGGCCACGCCCACCCGCAAGCGCTCGACCCGGAACCCGGCGCGGTGCCCGCGCAGCACGTCGTCGAGGCCGGCTCCGAGCGCCACCATCTCGTCGCAGGCGCGCAGCGTGTCCTGCCCAGCCCGGGTCAGGCCGATGCGGTCTCCCGAGCGCGAGACGAGGCTCACCCGCAGCCGCAGCTCGAGGCCGACCTGCAGGCCCTCGAGCGCGTCGGCGGACACGCCGAGCTGGTCGGCGGCGCGCGTGAGGCTGCGTTGGCGGGCGGCCACCCAGAAGGCGTGAAGCTGCGGGTCGATGAGCGAGGGCATGACGGCGGCCGGTCGGGGGGATGAGGAAGAGCTAGCCTCCTCTCTCGTGAGAACCATCGGAAAGCTTCGGAGCGCAGGTTCGCAAAAAGCGAAGGTTCAGCCGTCGTCGACGGGGTCGTGCAACCGCTGGCCGGCCGCTTCGAGCAGGCGGCGGACGGCCGGGTGGCTGGGCTCGCGGTGCATGGTGGTGGCGAAGAAGCGCTCTTCGAGGCCGTCGAGCAGCCCGACCCGCTCCACCCCGAAGCGGGCGATCAGCTCGTCTTCGATCAAGATGGGCATGGCGAACGACCCCACGCTGGCCTGGCCGAAGGTCTTGAGCAGGGCGCTGTCTTCGAACTCGGCCACCACCAGGGGCCGGAGCGACCGCGCGGCGAGCCAGCGGTCGAGGCCGCGCCGGAGCGTCGTGCCTTCGCTGGGCAGCAACATGGGCGAGCCCGCGAGCGTGTCGGGGAAGGCGCGTCGGAGGTCGGCCGCGAGGGCCGGCGTGGCGTACAGGCCCACCGCGCTGCCGCCGAACGGGTGGGTGTAGGCCCGCACGCCGCGCGCGAGGCCCACCGGCGCGTCGGTGAGCACGACGTCGATCTCGTGCACAGCCAAGGCCGCGACCAGCGCCTCGGGGGCGTCGGCCCGGCAGACGAGGTGGACCGCTTCGGCCATGTGCAGGGCCGGCTCGAGGAAGCGCCAGGCCACCAGCTTGGGCAGGATGTCGGCCACCCCCACCCGCAGCTGACGCGGCCCGGCGGCGCCCCCGCCGCGGGCCAGCAGCTCCCGCAGCTCGCGCCCCACGCTGAAGATGCGGTCGGCGTAGGCCAGGGTGGTGCGGCCGAGGTCGGTGAGCACCAGGCCGCGTCCCTGGCGGTGGAAGAGCGGCTCGCCGATCTGGGCTTCGAGCTGCCGAATCTGGGTGGACACGGTGCTCGGCGACAGGCGCAGCTTCTCGGCAGCGGCGGTCAGGGTGCCCTCGCGGGCGACCAGCCAGAAGTAGTGAAGGTGATGGTAGTTGAGCCAGTCCATCGTTTGGTTTCTTCGAAAT
>JBDQIL010000561.1:0-4090 GCA_040264415.1 Myxococcota bacterium | reverse complement strand
GCCGTCGCCCCCCGGCCCGGAGAAGCCGCCGCTGGCCCAGTCGTCGAGGTCTTGAGCGTCGCAGGACATCCCCGACGTCGCCCAGTCGCCCACGTAGAGGTCCACGTTCGGCAGGCCGCCCTGCAGGCAGTAGCTGTCGTCGCCGTGGTCGCCGCAGTAGTCGTCGATGCGCACCCAGCCGCTGTGCGGCCGCCCGTCGGGCATGGTCCGGCCCTCGAGGAAGGCGACGTGCACCGTCTCGCCGATGGAGAAGGGCCCGCCGCCGCGGTCGGTGAGCAGCCGGCTCGGTAGCGCGACCGAGACGTAGGGCACGAGCGGCCGGCCCGTGGCGGTCATCATGGAGTTGCAGGCCGAGTTGTCCTGGAAGGTGTAGAGCGTGACGACGGCCGGGCCCCACGCCTCGGGCGTCTCGGTGTCGTCGTCCCCGCCGTGGCCGCCGGACGCGCCGTCGTAGCTGCCCCACTCGTCTGGTTCGTGGGGCCGCCGGTCGGGGCGGTCCCCGTCTGCACCGTCGTCTTCGTCAGGCGGCGGTTCCGGCTCGGCCGAGTCCATGCCGTGGTCGGGGGCCGTGCCCCAGCTGCGCGACAGCGACGCGCCCGGGGTCGGCCCGAACGCCGCCGAGCATCCCGCGAGGGCAGCGCCGCCGGCGAACAGCATCGCGAACGACCAAGCGCCGCGCGGCCGGCGCATGGTCGCGGCAATCTGGTGGAGGGGCACCTCGTCCCAGGACTCCCCAACGACCGGCAGGCGCACGGTCGGCTCGTCCAGGCACTGCGCTTCTGCGGACACCACGGTGGGGCGAGCGGCCTCGGAGTCGGAGCGGTGGGAGCGACCCTTCACAGCCCCGTCTCCTCCGCGAGGATCTCGGAGATCCCGCAGTTGGTCGCGGCGACGTGTTCGTCGAGGCCCGACCACCGGGCGCCGGCCTCCAGCCCGTTGTCCGGGTCGTCGCACTGCACCAGCCCGGTGTTGAGCTGCCGGCTGGGGTCGTCGGCGAGGTAGCGGTCCGACCAGGCGTGCCAGGCGGCGCCGACCACGAAGGGCAGGCCGGCGAGCTGCCGGACCTGACTCGTGTAGTGCTGCCCGCGCTGCTCCTGGTCGTCGACCGCGTCGGTGGACGGGACGAAGGCCGTGGCCCCTCCCTCGTTGCTCCAGCCGTCGACGCGGGCCCGCACCCCGAGTTCGCTGACGTAGACCGGCAGACCGGAGCTCGCGTGGATTCGGGCGAGGCCGTCCGACAGCCAGGGCTCGGAGAAGGTCTCCCGGCCCGTGTAGACGTTGACCGAGACCAGATCGAAGCCGGCGTCGCCGTCGCGGGCCAGCAGGTCGAAGGGGTTGGTGGGCGCGTGCGCCTTGTCGGCAGACAGCAGCCGACCGGGGTCATCGGCCCACACGTCGGGGTGCTCGGCGTCCTTGTCCGCCCAGAAGCGGTAGTGGTTGTCGTTGGACAGCGCGAGCCGGGGCGACGAGAGCAGGTGGTGGGGGTCCGCCGCACGCACGCGGGTGGTGGTCACGAACACCCAGCGGGCCAGCAGCTCGTCATGGACGAAGCGCTGCAGGTCGTCGCGGCAGACCTGGTTGCAGTCGTGGGCGTAGGGCACCGGCCTGGGGCCCTCCTCGACCACGACGGCGAAGTCGGCGCCCGCGTAGGCGCTCTCCCAGGCAGCGTTCAGCGCATCGAGGTCGCCGTAGGTCTCGCGGAGGAAGGCCCCGAGCGCATGGGGTGCGCACAGCGGCGCCTCCAGCGACGAGCCCGTGGGGCAGTCCGACCACAGGTGCCACCGGAAGTCGCGCACGCCCGACACGTCGCGGTCGGCGCGGTCCCAGATGCCGATCTCGTTGCCGAGCGCCCACATCTGCAGGCGGGAGTCGTCGGCCCGCGGGGCGACGTCCCAGGCGACCATGGCGTCCAGATCGGCGAGGAACTCGGGGTTGTAGGGGTCGCCCATCCGGTAGCCGGCGTAGCCGGGTCTCAGCACGGTGCCGTGCTCGTCGCGCAGCGACCAGGCGTCGCTGGTGGCCGCGGGGTTGAGCACGACGGTGTAGGGTGCGCCGGCGCCGCCCTCCTCGACCGGACGGATCATCCAGGAGTCGCCGCCGTCGTCGTCGAAGTCGTTCGTCTCGCTGAAGGCGCCCACCGACGTGAAGCAGTAGGGCCGGTTGACCTCCTCGCCGTTGACCGCCCCGGTGCTCAGCCGCGCCCACGACCGCGCGGCGGACCGGCTCGGCTCCATGCGCCGGATGAAGTCGTCCATGCCGTCGCAGGTGGTGGCGCGCATCACGGAGTTGGCGCCCAGCGAGAAGGTCCGCTCGCCCTCGGGGGAGACGAGCCAGGCGCGCGCGCTGTCGGCGGGCTGTGCCAGCGTCCAGAAGGGGCCGAGGTCATCGGGCGTCGGCGCTGCCGTGTCGTCGTTGTCGGAGCCGTCGGCGTCGGCGCCGTCAGAGGGGGCGACCTGGCCGACGGCGGTGGGCTCGCGCTCGGTCCGCAGCGCCGACCCCAGGCAGGCGCTGGCGAGGAGCCCGAGGGCGGGCGTGGCGTGGCGGAGTGGAATGCGTCGGGTCATCGGTCGCTCCGGTGGGGTGGCGGGCCTTCCCCGGCCCAAGACGACAGCTCCGCCCACACGCGGCCTTCGCGCTGGGCGGCGGTGGTGACCGCCTCGACGGCGCCGTCGCCGAGGCGGTCGGCGAGCTGCTGCAGGTAGAGGCTGCGCGGCAGGACGGGCGCGCCGACGGACTCCTGCAGCCCCGGCGGCTCGGCGGGCACCCACTGACCGTCGCCCTCGGGGCCGACCACGCCGACGGCCCAGTTCATGGCGGCCGGGGGCGCGTCCGACACGAACTCGCGGGACACCTCGGCGTTCCAGAACATCACCTGGGCGCCCGACCAGCCGTGGCCGCCGCCCGAGTCGGCGCGGTTCTGCACCCGGAGCTGCCGCGAGTGCGTGTTGTCGAAGAGCAGGCCCGTGGCCCACTTGAGGTGTGGTCCGTCGTCGGCGTGGGCGTCGTCTGCGACGCAGTCGAGCCACACGTTGGGGCCGGCCACCCGGGACTGGGCCACGAAGCTGTGGCGCCCGTCGCGCGCGTAGCAGCGCTGGAAGAGCACCCCGAGGCCGGACTGCACGGCGAAGGGGTACCGGCGGCCGCCGGTGATGCGGGAGACCGGGTCGATCGCGGCGACGTCCTCCACGGTGAGGAAGCGGCTGTCGCCGTCCACCACCACCGCACCCCAGGCGAAGTGCTCCACCGTCACCCGGGCGACCCAGGCGTGCTCCGTGTCGGTGAGGACCACGGCGTTCCAGCCGTGGTCCTCGTCCTCCTCGTGCTCATAGGTGGAGTCGAGGCGCAGGTCCTCGACGCCGACGTGGTGGACGCGGCCGCCGTCGTCCAGAGGCACGAGGATGCCGCCGCCGTGCTCGGCCAGCAGCGCGTCGACCAGCGGGATGTCGAGGGTGACGGTGCGCCCGTCGAGGCCCACGACCGTTCGCTCGTGCGCGATCTCGAAGCTGCTGGGCGACCAGCCATACCGCTCCATGTCTACGTCTTCGATCCAGGCCCGGTTCGGCGTGCGGACCACGGCCACGGCGTCACCGACGGCGAGACCGGTCGCGTCGTCCACCGACAGCGCGACCGCGCCCACCGGCACGAGGTCGTCGGTGATGGTCATGGCCGCGCCGTCCTCGCGAGGGCCTCGCCGGCCGGAGACCTCGATGAGGTTCATACGCCGGCCCGCCGTGGCCACGAGCACGGTGCCGTCGTCGGCCTGGCCCTCACCGCGCAGCACCACGCCCGACGTGGTGATCTGCAGCGCGCGGTCGAGTTGGTAGCGGCCGGCTTCGAGCAGCACGGCCCCGCGGAAGCCCTCGGCGTCGGGCGCGCGGGCCGACACCGTGTCGATGGCCGCCTGGATGCGGTCGGTGTCGTCGCCCGAGGCGGGGGAGACGGTCGCGCGCACAGCGACTTCGGGCAGGGCCACGCCGCCCTGTTCGTAGCCGGCCCACGAGAAGTCCGGCAGCCTGTGCTCCGCCCGGTCGGCGCCGCGGGCTCGGTAGGGGCCGTACACGAGCCGACCGCAGGCGCCGAGTGCGGCCAG
>JBDQIL010000560.1:0-4091 GCA_040264415.1 Myxococcota bacterium | reverse complement strand
CGCGGTCTTGGCGCTGATCATGGCGGTGGGGGTGCCGAGCCTCACGGGGCTGCTCGACCTGCAGCGGCGCGGCGCCGCGAAGGAGCTCGCCCAGACCATCGGGGCCCTGGTCGACGAGGCTGCGCTGAGAAACGTGACCTTCCGGATGTCCTTCGACCTCGACGCCAACACCTGGAAGGTCGAGGTCGGGGACCCCGGGACGCTGGTCTTCGCCTCGCCCGAAGAGCGGGAGACCTACGAGCGCGACCTGCACGACAAGATGTCTCGCTACACCCAGCGTGAGATCGACGAGGGCGTCGCCGAAGACGAGATGGGCACCGACCCCACCAACGGTCAGTTCGAGGGCCTCATCGACGCCTCGTTCACCACCGAAAAGGCGCTGCCCTCCGACAGCCGGTTCGACTTCGTCTACACGCCCCAGTACGCCCCCGACGGCGCGCGCTCTGAGCGTGACCCCGGCGAAGAGCTGCCCGAGGACGACGAAGATCGCACCATCGCCTACACCTACATCTTCCCGGATGGCTCGGCCGAGCACACGGTCATTCGCATCGTCGACATCAGCGATCCCGACGACGGCTACACCATCGCGGTCGAGCCGCTGACCGGACGGGTCTCGCTGACCACCGACTTCGTCGAGCCGGGCCAGAGCCTCTCGTGGCTGCCGGTCGAGGGGCCGCAGATCCCATGACCCGCCGCCCTCGTCCCCGCCGCAGCCGCGCTGGCTTCACCCTGCTCGAGGTGATCATCGCGTTGGGCATCCTCACCGTGAGCCTGCTGGTCCTCATCCAGACCCAGGCGATGGCGGTGCTGATGACCAACGAGGCGCGTCGCATGGAGACGGCCTCGGATCTGGCGAACGAGAAGATGAAGGAGATCATGCTCACGCTCGAGCGCGAGGGGTGGGCGAGCCAGGACGTCGAAGAAGAAGGCGACTTCGAGGACTTCGGCGCCGAGGAGTTTCGTGGAGACGGCCTGCCGGTCGACTTCGAGGGTCAGCTCGCCGACTACAAGTTCGTCTACACCGTGCGGGAGATCGAGCTCGACCTGCCCAGCAACCTCGGCGACGTGGCCGGGCAGCTCGGCGACGCCAACTACGGCGCCTTCGGCACCGCGGCCGATGAGGGCGTCGATGTGGCGGGACAGATGCCCGACCTCGGCGGGTTCATTCAGCCCGAGATGATCACCGAGTACCTCAGCGCCTATGTGCGCGAGGTGCGGGTGCTGGTCTGGTGGGGCGAGAACGAAGACGAGACCGACCAGATCGAGCTGGTTCATCACATCATCAACCCCTCGGGCGCCGTGGTCCCCGGTCAGGAGCAGCAGCAGTGAAGCGCCGCCGCCAGCCCCTGCCGCACTCGCTGCGCCGCCGCCCGTCCGCGCAGTCCGGCTTCACGCTCATCGAGGTGATGGTCGCGCTGGGCGTGATGGTCATCATCGCGGTCCTGACCTGGGAGACGGTGGCCGGCGCGCTCAAGATGCGGAACTACCTCGAGCAGGAGGACGAGCTGGAGCGGTCCGCCAAGGTCGCCCTCAACCGCGTCTCGCGCGAGCTGTCCCTGGCCTACCTCACCGACCAGACCGCCGCGGTGAACACCTATCGGACGGTCTTCATCGGTCAGGACAACGACGACACCGACGTCATCTGGTTCGCGACCCGCTCGCATCGGCGCACCTACGCCACGGCGCTCGAGTCCGACCAGGCCGAGATCACGCTCTGGACCGAGCCCGACCCCGAGGTCTCCGGCCGCGTGGTGCTGCTGCACCGCGAGAGCCCTCGGGTCGACGAGGAGCCCGACCGCGGTGGCGGCATCCACCCGCTCGCCCGCAACATCACGCGGTTCGACCTGCAGTACCTCGACCCCACCACCTACGCGTGGCGCGACGAGTGGGACAGCGCCGGCGCCGAGACGCCCAACCGGCTCCCGCGCGCGGTGCAGATCGTGCTCACCATCATGGCCCCCGACCCTGACGACTCCGACGAGGAGGTCGAGCGCACCTACCTGCGCACCGTCATCCTCGAGACCGCCGACGAGATCGACCGCAGCGCGCTGGCTGGCAACGGCAGCGCGGGTGGGGGCGGGTTCTCCGGCCTCGGCGGCATGGGGAGGATGCGATGAGCGCCGCCGCCCCTGGCTGGCTCCGCCGCACCTGGCGGGCCCTCACCCGCCCCCGCTCGCTCGGCCCTCGGCGGCGCATGCACGCCCGCCGCGGCCAGCGCGGGGTCGCCATGCTGGTGGTGGTGACCACCCTCATGGTGATGGTGGTCATCGTCTCTGAGCTCGCCTACTCGTCACGCGTGCGCTTCTTGGTGGCCGCCCACCAGTCCGACCGGGTGAAGGCCTACTGGCTGGCCCGCTCGGGCGTGAACCTCTACCGAATGCTGCTCATGGGCAGCAAGCAGATGAAGGGGCAGCTCTCGGGCATGCTGCCGGCCGAGTTCCAAGACATGATCCCCGACAACCTCTGGCAGATGCTGCCCGTCGTGAACACGGGCCTGCTGCGGATGATGCTCGGTGGCGGCCTCGACGACTCCAGCGACGTAGACGCCACCGACCTGATGAGCCTGCAAGACGAGATCGACGAGCAGGGCATCGAGGAGGAGAGCCGCGAGGGCTCCATCTTCGCCGACCGCAATTTCCTCGACTTCGAGGGTGACTTCAGCGTCGAGGTCTTCGACCACGACAGCCGGGTCAACGTCAACGCCTTCGCCCAAGACGCGTCGGTCAACGCCATCGAGTCCACCACGGGCCAGCAGCTCTTCGCGCTCATGAGCGGCCAGGAGAACGACCAGTGGTTCTACGAGCGCGGCATCGACCGGTGGGAGGTCATCGGCAACCTCAAGGACTGGGCCGACCCCGACGGCTTCCGGTCGGGCGGGCTCGGCGGCCAAGAAGACAGCCTCTACCAGACCAAAGACCCGCCCTACCTCAGCAAGAACGCGGCCTTCGACACCATGGGCGAGATCCGCGTGGTGGAGGGTTGGCAGGGCGAGGTCTACGACAAGTTCGGTGAGTACATCACCGTGTTCGGCGACCCCGCCGGCAAGCTGAACGCGCAGACCGCCGCGCCCGAGGTCATCGAGACCCTCGCGCGGGGTTGCCCCTCGGGCTCACCGCCGCAAGATGCGCAGCTCGTGCAGTGCCGTCAGAACATCGCGACCAACATGGTCTTCGGCTTCATGCCCGACAGCGGGCAGGAGTTCGCCGACGCGTACCGAACCTACTGCGGCATCGAGCTCGACGAGCAGTGCCTCAATCAACGCATCGGCAATGAATCCAATACGTTCACGGTGACCTCGACCGGCCTGGTCGGCACCTCGTCGGTGACCATCACCGCCGTCCTCGACTTTCGAACCAGCGGCACCGGCAAGCTGGTGTACTGGCGGGTGGACTAGCGCCCCGTGCCGGAGCGGCGCGCCACCCGCGCCGCCCGGAACCCGTTCAACGATAACGATCCATCGACGCGCTCCACGCAGCGATGCAACGAAGCGACCCTACGGACAAACCTCATGGCCAGAATCATCGGCATCGACCTGGGCACGCACGCGGTCAAGATCGCGGTGTTCCAAGGCGGCTTCGGGCGCTTTCAGCTCCAAGAGCTCCGCTCTGCCCCGGTCCCCCAGGGGGCCGACGCGGTCGCAGACCTCGACGCCCGCATCGACGTCCTTCGCGGGCTGCTCCAGAACCTGCCCCCCGAGGCGCGCACGCTGTCCGCGGCGGGCTTTCCGGCAGAGAACGCGAGCATTCGACTGGTCAGCCTGCCCTTCGCCGACCGAGACCAGGTCGAGCGCACGCTCCCTTTCGAGGTTGAAAACCTCGTCCCCTTCGACCTCGACGAGATGGTGCTCGCGAGCCGCATCCTGTCGGTGGAGGAGGACGGCAGCCGCGTGCTCACCGCCCTGGCCCGCCGCAGCCACATCCGCCCGCTGCTCGCAGGGCTGACCGCCGCCGGCGCCGACCCCCGGGTGCTGCCGCTCGACGCAGACCTCCTGGGAGACGTCGCCGGTGACGGCGTACAGGCGGTGGTCGACATCGGCCACGCGCGCACCCTGATCTCGCTGTGCCGCGACGGCCACTCGGTCGGCGCCCGCG
>JBDQIL010000559.1:0-4095 GCA_040264415.1 Myxococcota bacterium | reverse complement strand
GTCCCATCGCGGCCCACCCCCTCCGCGCCCAAGCAGACCCCGTCGCACGCCGCCCGAGCGGCCGTCTCGTCACCGCGCGGCGAGCAGGGGCGCGGCGCACCGGTGGGGGAGGTGGCCCTCGATGGTCACCTGTGCGCCGCGCCGCGTCGCCTGCAGCGTCGCGCCGCCCGGGACCACCTCGCGACCTCGGCAGGCCGCCCGCGCCTCCGCGAACAAGTCTGCGCGGGCCTCCGCCAGGGCCGCCTCGACCCGAGCCTCTCCCTCGGCCCCCGCGGCGTCTGGCAGCGAGATGACCACGAGCTGCGCGCGGTCGGGCTCCGACGAGGCGAGCGCCTGCGCAGCCGCGTCGGCCCGCGTGGGGCCCTGCAGCATCGCGAAGACAAACGACGCGAGGGCGAGCGTGATCATGCTGGCGATGGCTTGACTCTGTGCCATGGTGGGCTCCGGCTGAGGGGGGCACGCACCCTTTCTGCACGTCGCGTGCCAGCCCGGAGGGGGCCCCGCAGCGCCGCTGTGATGGGTACCAGATAAGGAAAGGCGGCGTTCAGTCGCCCACCGTCCGGTGTGACGGGCGTGTATCAGTCTGGCGAAACGAACCAGAATGAAACAGGTGGCCCGCCCATCAAGGGGCGTCGAGCCGCCCGAGCAGGTCTTCGCAGTCCCGCTTGGCGCCGCGGTCGAGGTCGGCGCAGGCGCGCTCCAAGACGGCGCGGGCGTCCGGGTCGCGTCCCGCCTTGTGCAGCGCGAGGCCGAGCGTGGCGCGGCTCTCGGCGCTCGCGTCGCCGGCGGCGGCCGAGTCGACGGCCGCGTCGAGTCGGTTCAGGTCGAGGTTCCACCGCACGCGGCGCGTGTCGGCGCCGCGGGGGTCATCGGGCTGGGCCAGCTCCACCAGCCGCAGCGCGTCCGCGACCTTCCCCACGGCAGCCAACAGATCGGCGTGCGCCAACACGGCCTGGTCGTCGAGCGCCTCTAGGTCGCGCAGCTTGAGCATGTGGGTGTTGGCCGCCCGCAGGTCGCCTCCGTGGGCGCCGCAGCGGTGCCCCAAGATGTGCAGGCGCCGGATCTCGGCGGGCTCGCGCGCCTCGGCCAGCGTCTCGTCGATCAAGGTGACGCAGTCGCCGAAGCGCCCCCCCGTGAGCAGGCCGACCGCCCGGTTGGTGCGGCTGAGGGTGCGCGCAGGCCGGGACAGCACCTCGCGCGCCCACGGCGGCGCGCCGTCGGGGTCTCGCGCGGTGAGCTCGGCGACGAGCGCTTGGGCGTGGGGGTCGTCGGGCTGGGCCTCCCAGACGGCGCGGGCCGCGGCCCATGCGCCGGCCTCGTCGCCCTCGACCGCCTGCAGGAGGATCGCCGCCCGCCGGGTGCCGGGGTGCTCCGCGCCGAGCGCCCCCTTCAGGCTGCGCAGCCAGCTCCGGGCTGCCCCGGTCTCGCCCCGCCACGCCAGCAGCACCCCGACCACGACCGCGCCTCGCGCGGCGTCGGGGGAGGCCTCCACCAGCGCCCCGAGGCGCGCGCCCGACAGCGCGGCCTGCAGCGCCGGCAGCGCCTGGTCGTTTCGGCCGACCGCGTGCAGACACAGGCCCCGCTCCAGGGCGACCGCGCGATCGCCGGGTCGCTCGGCCACGGCTGCGTCGAGCGACGCCATCTGGCGGGTGCAGGCGTGCCGCACCCGACCCATGCCCTCCAGCGCTTCGACCGGGTCGTCGGCCAAGCCAGGCAGGATGAGCATCAGGGCGAGCTGCAGCATGGTGCGATGCTACCGCACCCGGGGGCGGCAGCGCGTGCGCGGCGCTCGAGGAGCGTTAGCCGGCGACCTCCCCCCTCCCTGGAGTTCTCGTGGGTATCGACGCATCTGGCAGCTTCTCGATTGGCGGCGATCGCCCCGTGTGGCGCCTGGGCTTCGGCGCGATGCGGCTCTGTGGGCCCGGCGTGTGGGGCGAGCCGGCCGACCCCGACAACGCCGGCCGGGTGCTGCGGCGGGTGGTCGAGCTGGGCATCACGCTCATCGACACGGCCGACGCGTACGGCCCCGAGGTCAACGAGGTGCAGATTCGTCAGGGCCTCTCTCCCTTCCCCGCCGACCTGGTCGTGGCCACCAAGGGCGGCCTGGCGCGCGGCGGCCCCAACCGGTGGGACACCGATGGGCGCCCCGCCCACCTCGAGCGGGCGATCCAGAACTCCCTTCGGCGCCTCGGGGTGGAGCAGATCGACCTCTACCAGCTGCACGCCCCCGACGACGACGTGCCCTTCGCCGACAGCGTGGGCGCCCTCGCCCGGGCGCGCGAGGCCGGCCTCATCCGTCATGTGGGGCTGTCGAACGTGAGCGTCGCCGAGCTCGAGGAGGCCCGGGCCATCACCCCCATCGCCACGGTGCAGAACCGCTACAACCTGGGCTATCGCGAGAGCCAAGGCGTGCTGGACGCCTGCGAGGCCCATGGCATCGGCTTCATCCCCTGGTACCCGCTGGCTGCGGCCGAGCTGTCCGGGCACGACCGCGGCGTGCTCGGTGAGGTCGCCGCCGAACAGGGCGCCACGCCCAGCCAGGTCGCCCTGGCGTGGCTGCTCCACAAGAGCCCGGTGATGCTGCCCATCCCCGGCACGTCGAGCGTGGCCCACCTCGAAGAGAACGTGGCGGCCGCTGATCTGGTCTTGACCGACGACCAGCTCGCCGCGCTCGACGCCTTCGCTGGCTGAGCCTGCTCAGGCGGCGAGCAGCACCCGGGCCGCCGGCGCGACCACCCCACGGAGCGCCTCAGCCACCACGCGGGCGTGGGCCTCGGGCCCGAGGTGGCCGTGCCGGGTCAGCTCGGGGCGGTCGTGGGGCGTGACGGCGGCGCCGATCGAGGCCCCGTCCAGCGCCGCCCGGACCGCCCGGGCCACCGGCGCGCCGCCCGCCTGAACGGCCCACGCGACCACGCGCCACGACAGCGCGGCGTGGCGCGCCTCGTCGGCCGCGATGGCCCTCAGGTCGGCGCGGGCCGCCGGATCAGAGGCGGCGTCGGCAGAGGCCGCGGCCAAGGCGGCCCCCACGGTCTCGCCCACGCAGCCCTCGGCCGCGGCGTCGGCCGCGATGGCCGCCAGGTCGGATCGAATCGCGACCGGGCCCGCGAAGGGGAAGGGCCCGGGTCGCAGCGCGCGGCCGGCGTGGCGGCTGGCTTGCGTGAAGCAGCGTCGAGCGTGGTCGACCTCGTCGGCGGCCGCCGCCTGCACGTCGGCCAGCAAGGCAGCGGGCGCGCCGTGGGCCATCAGCTCGAGGGTGAGCCGCGCGAAGGCGGCGATCGAGGCGTGCTCCATGGCGGCCATGAGCCGCCAGGCGTCGGCCAGGTCGGGTGCGATCTCCGGCGCTTCCGGCGCCGTCGCCCAGCCCGGGCCCGCGATGATCGGCGCCACCGTAGCGGCCTCTCCCTCGATGAAGGGGCGGCCCACCGCGCACTCGCCGAAGCGCGTCGGGTCTCGGGCCACCACCGGGTAGCAGCACAGGTCGGCCTCATCCACGCCGGTGTCCTCCGCCCAATAGACGGTCTCGATGCGCTCGGCCTCGCCGGTGATCCGCCTGGCGATCAGGTCGCAGTCGGAGGTGTGGAAGAGGTCGGCGGGATCGACGTCGTCTGCAGCGGGGCAGCTCTCGGCGTCGCCGGCGACCTGCAGGCACATCTCGGTGTCTTCGGTGGCGCATCCGGCGGCAGCGAGCGCAGCGAGGATGGTGGTCAGCAGATGGGGGCGTGCCATGGGCGTCTCCAGGGGGAGGGTCCGTGCCCGACCCCAGGATGCCACGCCTCAGCGCCGCCCGCGCCCCAGGCTACGGCCCCGTGCAGGTGATGCTGCTGTCGGTGGACGTGCAGGTGACCGTGCCGGGCGTGCGCAGCTGGATGGCGGTCATCGCGCCGTCGATGCGAACCCGACAGGTGGTCACCGTGTCGATGTCGAGGATGGTGGAGCCGGTGAAGGTGCGCCGGCCGCCGGGGCTGCACTCGAGCGTGGTCTCGGGGCCGTCGTGCAGCACCCGCACGCGACCGGGCAGCCCGCCAGCGGCCGGCGCACCTTCACCGGCTCCACCATCCTCGACATCGACACGGTGACCACCTGTCGGGTTCGCAT
>JBDQIL010000558.1:0-4096 GCA_040264415.1 Myxococcota bacterium | reverse complement strand
CCCGCTCTCCGTCGCGCGGTCGGACCCCAGGCGGCGGCAGGTTACGCAGCGCGCCCTCAGCACATTGCAGGAGCCCCCCATGTCCAAGGGCATCGCCCCCCGCGACCAGGACTACAGCCAGTGGTACCTGGACGTCATCGCCGCCGCAGACCTCATCGACGCCAGCCCGGTGCGCGGCTGCATGGTGATCCGGCCCCACGGCTACGCCGTCTGGGAGGCCATCCGCGATGACCTCGACCGGCGCTTCAAAGAGACCGGGCACGTCAACGCGTACTTCCCGCTCTTCATCCCCCAGAGCTTCCTGTCGAAGGAGGCCGAGCACGTCGAGGGCTTCGCCAAGGAGTGCGCGGTGGTCACCCACCATCGGCTGCGGGCGGCCGCCGGCGGCGGTGTCGAGCCCGACCCCGCGGCGAAGCTCGATGAGGCCCTCGTGGTGCGCCCCACCAGCGAGACCATCATCTGGCACATGTACGGACGCTGGATCCAGAGCTACCGCGACCTGCCGCTGCTCATCAACCAGTGGGCCAACGTGGTCCGGTGGGAGATGCGCACGCGGCCCTTCCTTCGCACCGCCGAATTCCTCTGGCAGGAGGGCCACACCGCCCACGCCACCTCCTCCGAGGCCGAGGCCGAGGCCCAGCGCATGCTCGAGGTCTACGCCGACTTCGCCCGCGAGACCCTCGCCATCCCGGTCGTGCAGGGGGTCAAGTCGGCCTCGGAGCGCTTCGCCGGCGCGGTCGACACCTACACCATCGAGGCCATGATGCAGAACGGCTGGGCGCTCCAGGCGGGCACCAGCCACTTCCTCGGGCAGAACTTCGCCCGGGCCTTCGATGTCACCTTCCAGAACGCCGAAGGCGACGATGAGCTGGTCTGGGCCACGAGCTGGGGGGTCTCCACCCGACTGGTGGGCGCCACGATCATGACCCACTCCGACGACACCGGCCTGGTGCTGCCCCCCAAGGTCGCTCCCATCCAGGTCGTGCTCACGCCCATCTGGCGCAAGGCCAAGGAGAAGGAGGAGGTCGAGGCCTTCGCGCACCGGGTCGCGGGGCTGCTCAAGGGCGCGGTGCGCGTGCACGTCGATGACCGCGAGAACATGAAGCCCGGGGCCAAGTACTTCGAGTGGGAGCGCAAGGGCGTCCCGCTGCGCATGGAGGTCGGCCCCCGCGACGTCGCCAACGACAGCGTCTTCTGTGCCCGGCGCACCGGCGGCAAGAAGTTCGGCATGGCGCTCGGAGACGACCCCGCCGACTTCGTGGCCCGCGTCCAGGCCGAGCTCGACGGCATTCAGGCCGCGCTGCTCGAGAAGGCCGAGGCCATGCGGGTCGCCCGCACCCATGCCATCGACAGCTACGACGAGCTCAAGTCACGGGTCAACGACGAGGGCGGCTTCTACCTCGTGCCCTGGACCGACGACGCCGACAACGAGGCCGCCATCAAGGCCGAGTGCAAGGCGACCATCCGGTGCTACCCCCTCGACGCGCAGGGCGACCTCGCCGGCAAGGTGTGCTTCTACAGCGGCCGCCCGGCCACCCACATGGCCATCTTCGCCCGCGCCTATTGAGCCATCGCGGCCCCACCCATCGGGGTCGGGGTCGCCGTGGGGCGACAGCTCGCCCACGAGAGAGGGGGCGCCCCGGCTGGGGCGCCCCCTTCGCGTAGATCGCAGCGCGGCTCAGCGGCGGCCCTTCTTCTTCTTCTTCTTCTTGTTCTTCGGGGGCACGAAGTCCCCGAAATAGACCGTGAGCTCGAGGCCGCCATTCCAGTAGCCGCCCCCGCCCCCGTCGGCGCCAACCGACAGCAGGCCCTCAATCTGAGCCTCTTTGCCGTCGGAGGCGGTGTAGGTCTGCAGCCCGGGGAAGACCGGCTGCACGAAGAGGCCCGCCTCGATGGCCGCCTTCTTCAGCCGGTACACGCCGCCCACGTGGCCGCGCAACAGGTAGGTGTTGAGGCTGAGCTCGGCGTCGCTCTCCTCGGCGCCGAACTTCATCTTTCCGAAGCCCAGGCCCGCGCCGGCGTAGGCGCCGAACTTGCGCTCGGAGAAGATGATCTTGTCGGCCTCGAAGGTGATGTCGAGGTTGTTGTAGTTCTGGCCGAGGCTGAAGAGGTGGGTGCGGATGCCGCCTCGCCAGTCGCGGTTGAAGTAGATGACCCCGCGGGCGCCCACCATGGCGTCGCCGCCCACCTCGTCTACGCCCGTGATGCGTCGCTTGTCATCGGTGTCGGCGTCGGGCAGGCGCGCCGCGTCGGCCTCGCCGAGCTTGGGGAACCGATTCGGGTACTGCCCCGGGTACGCGATGGTGCCCAGCGTGGGGCCGACCCCCCACATGTACGGGCTCTGCGCCTGCGCAGTGCCGGCGCCGAGGCCCAGCACGAGGGACACGAGAGGAAGCATCATGGAGAACTCCTTTGGACCCTATGGGTCGGATGGATCGGGCGCGGGGCTTCCGTCAGGCGCGGGCTTGCCGACCGCGCCCGGGAGGTCCCGATAGAGGATGACGGGGTCGATCAACCCCTGCCGGCGCATGCGGGGGGAGACCTCGATCCGCACGGAGATGCCGGGCTCGACGCTGAATTTCTGGCCGGCGAACACGTAGTCGCCCTTGGGCAACATGCCGTCGAACACGCCGTCTTGCTTCGCCATTCTCACGGCGGCGTCGAGCGCCTTCCGCTGGTTGGGATCGAAGGGCGGGGTGGCCACGGTGAGGTCGGCGCTGCGCGCCGGCACCGAGACCAGCTCGACGTGTCCGTAGTTGTTGTCGATGTCCCAGAGCCAGTCCACGATCTCTTTGCTGCCCTTGATCTTCGCGGCGGCCTTCAGCCGCAGGTACGTGGACTGCACGTCGCCGAGCTCGCGGGCGGCGGTGGCCCCGTTCAGGTAGTCGTCGACCGAGAGCTCGACCTCGAGGGCCTTGAGCTCGGCGAACTTGCGCTCGACCCCAGCCCAGACCTGCCGCTGCACGAGCTTCTCCATCTCTCCAGAGATGCGGGCCCGCTCCGCATCGACGACGTCTCCGCTGGCGTGGGCGGGCCCACCGAGAGCGACGAACAGCAGGAGCGTGGTGAGGGTGGCCATGGGGCACCTTGTAATGGACACGGCGAGCGGAGAGCAACCATTTGCCCCCGGGCGCGTCGGACGGACACCGGAGCGGTTCATTCGGAGGACTGGCAGAGATTCTCTGCGGGAGCGGCTGCGGTCTGACGTGGACCCTGCACCGCCCAACCGTTACCCCGGAGCGGTGAGTCACTACACGATCGTCCACAAAGACGCGCTCCCGCACGGCATCGTCGCGGGCGCCAGCCTGCCCGGCTCGGCCGACCCCGTGCCGGACGCCGTGCTGGCTCTGCTCGATCCGCAAGAGCGATCGCTCGCAGAGGCCATGCGGGGCTTTCGGCAGAGCGAGTTCGTCGGCGGCCGGCTGGCAGCCCGCGCCGCCATGGGTGCGCTCGGTCGTGGCCGCGGGCCCATCTTGGCGGGCCCCCGCGGCGCCCCGATTGCTCCCCCGGGCGTGGCCCTGAGCATCAGCCACAAGCGCCACCTCGCCGTGGCGGTGGCAGCCCGCGCCGAATTCGGCACGCTGGGCGTCGACCTCGAAGACCTCACGCCCCGTCGACAGGGCATCGCCGAGCGGGTCCTCGTGCCCGCCGAGCTCGAGGCCGTGGCTGCGCTCGAAGAGGACCGCCAGTGGACCGCGACCGTGTTGCGGTTCGCCATCAAAGAGGCGATCTACAAGGCCCTCGCCCCGAGGCTCAAGCGATTCATCGGCTTCGACGAGGCCTGTGTCGAACCCGACCCGGACGGCACCGCGGCGGTGACGCTCTCTTTGACCTCCGGCCCCGTCCCACGTCAGGTCGACGCACGCTTCGCGTGGCTCGGTGACGCGGTCCTCGCTACAGTGCGAGCGCAGTGGTAGCGCGCCGAGGTCGCTTGCCCTCTGGGGGCGCTGCTCCCTATAGTTGCCCCCTTGCCCCTGATCACCTCTCCCGACCCCTGAGCCCGGCCACGCCGACGCGAGGAATGGATGGCCGACGCCGCTGAGCCCACAGTCCAGCAGTTGTTCAAGCGCTGGCGCAGCGGCGACGCCGAGGCGGG
>JBDQIL010000557.1:0-4107 GCA_040264415.1 Myxococcota bacterium | reverse complement strand
GACCGACCCCGACTATCTCCCAGCCATCCTCGAACTGGCGGCGCTGAACGCTGCCACCGGCAAGACCCGCGCGGCCGCACGGCTGCTCGACGAGATCGACGACATCGACCCCACCTTTGCGGGGCCCGCCGTCGCCTTGGTGCGCCGTGGCGTGTCGCTGCTACAGGGCGCTTGAGCGCTTGCCGCGGGGCGGGGCGTGACATAAGCTCCGGCGGTCGGCAGGTGCTGCCGGCGCTCCCTGTGCGGGTGTAGCTCAGTTGGTAGAGTCCGAGCTTCCCAAGCTCGTTGTCGCGGGTTCGAATCCCGTCGCCCGCTCCACCTCCCTCGATGGCCCGGTGTCCCATGGCGCCGGGCCACCGTTGTCTGCGCCCTCGGAGCCCTTCAGGTGAGCGCCACGGACGGCCAGCGTCGAGCCCCCTCCGCTGGTCGGTGGGCTTCGCGCGTGCTGCTCGGGGCCGTGGTCCTGGTCGTCAGCGCGCTGCTCTTCGTCGTGTCGCCGTGGTTCTCGGACTGGGTGGCGCGCGCGGTCGAGTCGGCGGCGTCGGTCGCGATTGGCGAAGACGTGCTCATCGGCGACCTGTCCATCCAGCCGGGGCGCCGACGGGTGCAGCTCGACGGGGTGGTGATCTCGCACCGGTCGAGCGACCCCGATCGCGACGGGCAGGCCATCGTCGTCGCAGAGCAGATCCGGGCCGAGCTGGGCTGGCGGGGCTGGCGCCCGACCCTGCAGCGGCTCATCCTCGAGCGGCCGGTCGTCCACCTCCACATCGATCCGGACGGTCTGCGAGAGTTTCGCGGCTTCACGCCCCCTGAAGACGGCCCGGCCGAGCGCTTTCCGTGGGAGGAGATCTGGATTCGAGACGGCCGCTTTCGGCTCACGGCCGGCGATCTGGTGGTGGACACGGCGGGCATCTCGGCCAAGCCGGCGGTCCAGGCGGGGCGCGCGCACCTCGACATCGACGCGCTGCGTCTTCAGGTCCGCGGGTGGGTGCAGCAGGCCGAGCAGGTCCGCCTCACCAACCTCGAGGTGTCGCCTCGCCACCTCGACGTCCCGTCCCTCGACATCCGGCTGCCGGTGGCGACCATCTCAGGCGGTGCGCGGATGGAGTTCGGGGGGCCGGTCGCGGGCGGCCTGACCGTCGAGGCGTCGCTGCCCGAGCTCACCGGCCTGCTGCCGCCGCACATCCGCCTCGAGGGGCAGGCGACCGTCGAGGTGGATCTCGCGGGGGAGATGCCGTCGCCTGCGCTGGTGGGCGCGGTGCTCTTCGAAGACACCGCCGTCTACCGCAAGCGCTCCGACGGCGAGGTGCTGCTGGTCGAGGTGCCCCGGCTCAGCGCGGGGCTGCGTCTCGAAGATCGCGTGCTCACCGCGGACCCCGTGCGGGCCGCGTGGTCGGGCGGAGAGGTCAGCGCGGCCGCCACGTTCGACCTCGCGTCGAAGGGGCTCAACGTGACCTTGCTCGCCGAGGGCGTGTCTCTCAGCCGGGCCTTCCAGCGCACCGGCGTGTCGCCCGCGCCGTGGGTGGAGCTCGACACCGACGCCGAGATTCACATCGCGGGCACCGTGCAGCCGCTGTTCCTCGCGGGGACCGCGGCGCTGGCTGGGCGCGACCTCGCGGTCGCTGGCGGACCAGTCGAGCGCTCCGAGCGCATCCTCTCCATCTCCCGGATCTCGACGCTCGCCGAGCTGCGGATCCAGGACCAGCGCCTGGTCATCATGGCTCGCCGGCTGGAGACACCGCGGTCCTTCGGCACCGCGCATGCCGACCTCGACTTGGGGCCGAACCGCAGCATGGTGGTCGATCTCGATCTGCCTCGGCTCGACCTCTCAGAGCTGCGACCGCTCGCCGATCTCGACCTGGTGGGTGACGTCAGTCTGCACGGCCAGCTGTATGGGCCCATGACGGCCCTCGCGCTGCGGGCAGACGTGAAGGCCCGTGACCTGGGCATGCTGGGCTTCCCCATCGCGACCGAGCTGGCCGGCCCGCTGGTGGCGCCGCGGCTGCAACTCTTGCAGTTCACGGATCTCACGGGGCGCCTCGGTTCGAGCGGGCTGCGGGGCCGGGTCGACATCGATCTGGGCGCCTCCCCGACCGACCTCGATCTTCAGGTGTTGCTCCGAGACGGCCGGGTCCGCGATCTGGTCCAGATCTTCGTCGATGTCGACGGCCTCGACGGCGACGCCGAAGGCACGCTCACGGTCGCGGGGCCCACCGACGCGCTCGACGGCGAGCTCTCCCTTGAGCTGGGGCCCGGTGAGGTGTTCGGGGAGCGGTACGAGACGGGCCAGGTCTTGGCCGTGATGGACGACCGCCGCATCACGCTCGACCGCGTGCAGGTGCGTCGGGGCGATGAGGGCGCTCAGCTGCGGGGCACCATCGAGGAGGACGGTCGAATCGAGCTGGACGTGCAGACCAGCGATCTGTCGCTCACCGGGCTCGACGCCTTGGCCACCGTCGAGGCCCGCCTCCAGGGCCGGCTGCGGTTGTCGGGGCGGGTGGCCGGCACCCTCTCGCAGCCGCTGCCCGAGGGGCGAATGGTGCTGCGCGAGGCGCTGTTGGGGGGGCGCCGGTTGGGTGACTCTCGGATCGACTTCGACACGACCGGAGACACGCTGGGCTTCTCTGGGGTGCTCGGCGGTCCCGAGCTCGACGTGGCCGGCACCCTGCAGCTTGGAGGGGAGGGGGCGTGGGCCATTCAGGCGGACCTCGACGCCTTCCCCGCGCACGCCTTCTACCCGGCGACCCCGGACGGGACCCCCGTCGAGGCGCGGGTGTCGGGTCAGCTGGTCGCTGTGGGCGAGCTGGGGATCGAGGGCCAGCCCTTCGATCTGCGGGCGACCACCTCTGGCGTCGACCTCAAGTGGAGCCGGCACCACCTGCAGTCCACCGGCCCCTGGTCGCTGCGGTGGAGCGACAGCGGCTTCTCCGTCGCCGACGTCGAGCTGGTGGGCGGAGACACCCAGGTGTCCTTTGGTGGCTCGCGTGGAGAGGGCGGGCAGCTCAGCCTCGCCGGCGGGGGCGAGCTCGACCTCGACCTGCTGCGGGCCTTCGTCCCAGGGCTCGAGCGGTCGGCTGGGCGCGGTCACATCCGCGTGACCGCTGAGGGGGTGCGCGGCGCCCTCGTGCCGGTCGTCTCCGCCGAGATCGACCAGGGGCGCTTCGACGCGACCTGGCTCCCCGAGTCCATCGAGGCGACCGAGGCCAGCCTCAAGGCCCGCTCGGACCGCTTCGAGGTGGTGGACGTCACCGCGCGGATGGGCGGCGGCGCGCTCACCGGCGGCGGGGTCATCGACGCCGAGGGCTGGGTGCCGGTCCGCTACGATCTTCGGGCGGCGCTGGCCGACGCCCGCGTGGCCTACTTCGACTGGCTGCCACCGGTCACCGGCGACGCGAGCCTCACCTTCGTGGGGCCGGCCAGCGATCCCCTGCTGTCGGGGCGGGTAGACGTCCGAGACATGCTCTTCGCCGAGCGGATCGACTGGGAGGACGCGACATGGCTAGTGCTGGACCCGACGACAACGCGCGTGAGGACCTGCACGCTGGGCGGCAGATCAGTGACCTGCATCAAGATCGAGGAGGACTAGATGACGACACCCCTGACAGCCTTGGAACGCGACTTGCTCGCCTGCGTCGAGCGGTTGGTGACGGCCTGCGAGGTCTCAGCAAAAGAATTGAGCGGATTGGAGGAACGCTCGACCAGCAAGATGCAGAGCCAGATGGATGGATTGGCCGCTTGCGTGTCAGTGCTCATTCAATCGCAAACAGCGTCCGTGGCTGCGTTGCACGGCTTGCTGAACGAAGGCTCGAATTACGGGAATCTGCGGAGGCAACTCGAGACCAGCTTCAAATTAGTGAAAGCCGCCGAGAGGCAATTGAAACAGAATTAGAAACGCGGGAACTGGAAATGGACCGAGGGATGACGCATTGATGTGGAAAAACCGATTGATAAATGGTAACGTATATGTCACCAAATAACCCAATGAAAAAGCTTGTTATCTATGTCTCCGAGGCGGGGAAAACGCCGTTCGAGGATTGGTTTAACGGTCTCGACACTGCGGCGGCATTGAAGGTGCGGACCGCCCTTGCGCGGATCGAGACTGGAAAT
>JBDQIL010000556.1:0-4113 GCA_040264415.1 Myxococcota bacterium | reverse complement strand
GTCGATCTGCGCCGGGGCCAGGCCGGTTGGCGCGGGGCTTGTCGGGCTGGGGTCGGTCTGCGCGGGGTCGATCTGCGCCGGGGCCAGGCCGGTTGGCGCTGGGCTTGTGGTGCCCCTGCCCGCGGGCCAGGTCGTGTCCCCGCCCGACCCCCGGGCGGTTGGCGTGGCCCTTTCCGGGGCCACGGCTCTGCACGGGTCCCTTCTTGCCCTTGGCGTGGCCCTTCTTGCCCTTGGCGTGGCCCTTCTTGCCCTTGGCGTGGCCCTTCTTGCCCTTCTTGCCCTTCTTGCCCTTCTTGCCCTTGGCGCCGGGGCGTCGCTCGCCGGCCACCTTGTCCGCTGCGACCCCGTCCGCTGCGCCTGCCCCGCCGGCGTCCGCGCCCTTCTCGAGCATGAAGATGGGGGCCTCGTCGGGGCCGCTGGTGGCGGCGAGAGTCGGCGTCGAGAGCCCGAAGATGGCGAGGGCCAGGCCGAGGGAGCGGGTGGGGTGCGGCAGGTTCATCTGTTCCTCCTGAAGACCGGTTGGGGTCGCCCTGTCCGACGGAGGCTCTCGGGCTTCATTCGGCGCTGTCGCAGAAATCGAGCGTCGGAGCGCGGCGCGCTGCCTGGCGCCGGGCTGGCGGGCTACGGGGGGGTGTGCGGCTGATCCACCTGCGAGGGCGGCGCCGTGTACCCCTTTCTCGCTGAGGCTCCCCATGTCCGAACCCACCCTGGTCCAGCTCACCGAGGCCGCCCGCGCCTGGCAGCAGGCCGACCCCGATCCGTCCACCCGCGCCGAGATCGATGCGCTGCTCGCCGAGGGCGACCCGGTGGTCCTCCGCGAGTGCTTCGGGCAGCGGCTGCAGTTCGGCACCGCTGGCATCCGCGGGCGCATGGGCCCGGGGCCGGGTCAACTCAACCGCGCGCTCATCCGGCAGGTCACCGGGGGGTTGGGTCGCTACCTGCTGCGAGAGGTGCAAGGAGCGGGGGAGCGTGGCGTGGTCGTGGGCTTCGACGGCCGCCACAACTCTCGCGTCTTCGCGCAAGACGCCGCGCGCGTGCTCGCGGGCCTGGGGCTGCGGGTGCACCTCTTTGACGACGTGGTGCCCACGCCGGTGCTGGCCCACGCCGTGACCTTCCTCCGAGCTGCGGGTGGGGTCATGGTCACCGCCTCGCACAACCCGCCGGCCGACAACGGATACAAGGTGTACTGGGAGAACGGCGCCCAGATCATCGCGCCCCATGACGCGGGCATCTCGTCTGAGATCGACGCGGTGGGTTCGCCCGATGGGGTCGATGCGCCGCCGCTCACGCCCTTGGTCGAGGCCGGCCGCGTGGGCCCGGTGCCCGGCGACGCCTTCAACGACTACGAGCGAAAGGTGCTCGCGCTGCGGGTTCACAGCGACACGGGCGCGCTCGCGGTGTATTCCGCGATGCACGGCGTGGGCTACGCCTCGCTGGTGCGCGTGCTGTCCGGCGCCGGTCACCAGCCGGTGGCGTCGGTGCGCGAGCAGCAAGAGCCCGACGGCGACTTCCCCACGGTCTCGTTCCCGAACCCCGAAGAGCCCGGCGCGCTCGATCGGGCCGTCTCGCTGGCCACCGCCCGCGGCGCCGACGTGGTGTTGGCCCACGACCCCGACGCCGACCGCCTGGCGGTCGCCATCCCCGACGGTCGCGGCGGCTGGCAGAAGCTCACGGGCAACGAGGTGGGCGTGCTGCTGGCCGACGACCTGCTCACCCACGGCGACTGGCGGGGAGGCACCCCCATGGTCGCCACCACCATCGTCTCGACGTCTCTGCTCGGGCGAATCGCCGAGGCCCATGGCGCCGTGCTGGCCGAGACCCTCACCGGCTTCAAGTGGATCGCCAACGCCGCGCTCGCCCACGACGGGCCCTTCGTGCTGGGCTTCGAAGAAGCCCTCGGCTACTCGGCGGGCGCCGTGGTGCGCGACAAGGATGGCGTCTCGACCGCCATGCTCTTCCTCGATCTGGTGTCATGGTGCAAGGCGCGCGGGGTGAGCCTGCGCTCGCACCTCGCCGCGCTGTACCGACGCTACGGCTACGCCGCGAGCGCCCAGCACAGCATCAAGCGGCCGGGCCTCGAGGGCGCAGACGAGATCAGGGCCATCATGGCCGGCCTCCGCGCCGAGCCCCCTGCGTCGCTGGGTGGTCGCGCCGTGCGGCGCATTCGAGACATCCAGACCGGCGAGGCCCGCACCCTGGCCACCGGCGCCACGGCGCCCATCCACCTGCCCCGATCGAACGTGCTGGCCTTCGATCTCGAGGGCGGGTGTCGGGTCTTGGCGCGTCCGTCGGGCACCGAGCCCAAGCTCAAGTTCTACTTCGAGGCCACCGAGCAGCTGTCTGACGGCGAGCCCCTGGCGCAGGCCCGGGCCCGCGCCGAGGCGGTCATCACCGCCCTCGAGGCCGACCTGCTGGAGCGGCTCGGGCTGGCCTGAGGCGCGCGGGTCGGGTCGGCTACTTCGCTTCGAGCTCGACCAGCCCGTCGGCCTCCCAGGCCCCTTGCTCGAGCAGGGCGGCGTCGCCGTCGACGCCCAGCTCCAGGTGCTCTCGGATCCAGGCGGTCACCAGCGTGGCCGATGCCTGCTGGGCCGCCTCGATGGTCACCCAGCCGGCCTCCTCTTCCTGACACTCGGTGGTGAAGATGGGGGCGATGGCGCAGATGTTGGAGAACGCGTAGTGGCCGGCGCGGCTGAAGGTGGCCAGCGTTGCGGGGCCGCCGTGGTGTTCGAAGGTGGGGCGGGCGTCTTCGCGGTATTCGAGCACCTGGTCGCGGTCGCCCGCCAACATGAGCGCGGGCGCGGCCTGCGCCAAGCCCTCTCCGTTGGCGCCGAAGGCGTACCAGAGCCCCGGCGACATGGGCACGACGCCAGACACCCGGGGGTCGGCGGTGCGGGTGCCATCGACTCGCGCCTGCACCTCGTCTGCGTCGCGGGTGGCGGCGAAGCTGCACGCGAGGTTCCAGTTCTCCTCGCAGAAGGCGGTGACGCCGGTGTAGTCCACCTGCGCGCCGCCGAGCACCAGCGACGTGTACGACCCGAAGCTGTGGCCAGCCGCGATCCAGGGCCCGTCCTCCACGAGACCAGCCGACCATCCGTCGCCCGCCGCCTGGCGGAAGACCTCATCGACCGCCTCAGCCACGTCGCCTGGGCGCTCGATGAGCACCTCCACCACAGCGGACTCGTCGAGGTCGAGGAAGGTGTTGCGGGCGTGGTCGGGTGCGATGACCACCATGCCGTGGCTGGCGAGGTGTTCGGTCAGGTACACCGACTGAAAGCGGATCCCGGCGAAGCCGTGGGAGAAGCCCACCACCGGATAGGGCGCGCCGCGCAGGTCGGCGGTGGCGTTGCGCACGGCCTTCCAGGACAGGGTCGTGGGCGGGTAGGGGTCGGGCTCGGCGCCCTCGGCGAACGACGCCGGGTACCAGACCTCGACCACGAGGTCTTTTCCGCGGGGATCCGTGAAGCGGATCGTGCGCGCGCCGACTGTGTAGGGTCCGTCTTGGGCAGCCGCGGTGGGCGCGGGCGCCCCCGCCGTCGCCTCTGATGCAGAGTCGGTGGACGCGTCCGGTCGGCAGCCGGGGCCCGAGAGCGCTGCAATCATCGACACGATTGGCAGCTGGCCCCTGCGCGTGTGGCGAGAGGGCGTCTTGGGCGCAGTGCTGAATGGTGATTCAATGGACAACTTTTTTATCTCCGACCTTGCCATCGGCAGATGGTGCCCTATGATCAGATCAGTCTCCAGACAGGGAGGTGTGAATGAACGAAGAGCCGCCCGAAAGTACCATTGAGGCCCGGTCCACAATGAGCAGTCTCTGACACCCTCGGGGTCTCGTTCGGAGCATGCGACCGCTTCTGCGCATTTTTTGCCGCAGAGTCGTAGTGTTCCAACCGCCCACCGCCGCGTATGTGGCAAAGTCAAGATCGTCTGCTCGCCAGGTCACCGCAGCCCCTTCCCCACGTCGAGATCGATGAAGGGACGCCTGCTGGCTTGGTCCCCCGGTTCGCCGGGCCGCAACCATCACCTGACTACCTGAAGGCGGCGCGATGCGCCGCCTTCTCTCTTGGGTGTCCCCGGGGCTGGGATCGCCGGACGCCGCCGGTGGGTGGCGTGGGG
>JBDQIL010000555.1:0-4119 GCA_040264415.1 Myxococcota bacterium | reverse complement strand
TGGGCGCAACCACCGAGGGTTTTACCGTGCAACCCGACCCCGCATCGACCGCGCCGGCTGCACCACCGGCTGCGCCAGAGGGTGCCGGCGAGCCGCCCGCGCCAGCCCAGCCCGCGGCGCCAGCGCAGGGTGCGGCCACCGAACCGCCCGAGGCGGCCCCCGCGCCGCAGCCGGCGGCCGCTCGGCCGGCTCCCGCGCCAGCCCCAGCGCCAGCCCCTGCGCCCGTCGCAGCGCCGGCCCCCGCGCCCGCCGCAGCGCCGGCTCCCGCGCCAGCCCCTGCGCCCGTCGCAGCGCCGGCTCCCGCGCCGGCCCCCGCCGTGGGTGGAGACGCCGCGGGCTGGGCTGGCGCGGGCGGCTCGCCGGCACCCTCTGGCGCAGCCGGTGGTGCAGCCGGCGCGGTCGATGCGGGGTCGGGTTGCACGGTAAAACCCTCGGTGGTTGCGCCCACGGGGTCGCCGGTTCCCACCCGATCTGGCCCGCGCAGCCACATCGACACCACGCCGCCCACCACCGCAGCGAGCACCAGCAACACGCCCACGCCCGCCCACCGAACCGGCGATGGCGCCGCCACCGGCACATCGGGCGGGGGAGCGACAGGCAGCGGCGAGGTGATGGCCGCGCTCTGCATGGAGGGGTGGGTGAGGCCGGTGGTCTCCTCGTCGTCTGCGGCCTGGGTCGAGGATGGGACCGGGGCCTCTCGGGTGGTCTCGAGGCCGGCCGCGGCCGTCGCCGCCGCCATCCGGCCTCCCGACAGGGTGAGCGAGGCGTCGACGCCGATGGCGCGCCGAAGATCGGTCATGAGCTGCCCCACGTCGGCGTAGCGATCGTCGGGGCGCTTGGCCAGGCAGCGGCGGGTGGCGGCCTCGAGCAGCGGCGGCACCTCGATGTCGAGCCCGAGGTCGGCCATGTGGGGCAGCGGGTTGTTGATGTGGGCGATCATGGTCGCGGTGCTGCTGTCGCCGTGGAACGGCCACCGGCCGGTCACCGCGCGGAACAACAGCACGCCGATGGCGTAGATGTCGGCGCGGTGGTCGATGTCGTCGCCCCGAATCTGCTCGGGGGCCATGCAGTGGGGCGAGCCGAGGATGAGGCCGGCCCGGGTGAGGCTCTGATCGTCCTCCATCACCTTGACCAGCCCGAAGTCGACCACCTTGACGTGCTCTTCGCCCTCGTCGTCGCGCCAGGTGAGCAGGTTGGAGGGCTTGAGGTCGCGGTGGACCACCCCCCGCCGGTGGGCGTAGCGCAGGGCCCGACACACCTGCAGGATCAGGCGGACCGTGTCTACGGGGGGCAGCGGGCCTTCGCGGAGCAGGTCGGTGAAGCGCGGCCCGTCGATGTACTCGAGGGCGAGGAAGTACCGCCCGTCGTCCATCTGCCCATAGTCGTAGAGCGTGACGATGTTGGGATGGTTGAGCGCCGCCAGGGTCTCGGCCTCGAGGCGGAAGCGCTCCTCGAACGAGCCGCTCTCCTCCATGTCGGCGCCCGGCGCGAGGATCTTCAGCGCGACCTCGCGGTGCAGATCGATGTGGCGAGCCAGGTAGACCGCGCCCATGCCTCCACGCGCGATCAGCCGCTCCACCCGATAGCGACCGGCCGTCAGGAAGGAGTTCTGCGCCTCGACCTTGCCGCTCATGAACCTCTCGGGGGATGGCGGGCCCGCTGTCGGGCCCCCGGAGGAGGGGTGTCAGGCCCAGATCCGGGCGCTGTCAAGGTGCAGCGTAGCACGCCGCCTCTGCGCGGGTCCGCGCCGATGTGCCCGGGCCCAGGCTCCGTCACGCGACCTTCACATTCCTCGAACCCGGGAGCGCAGGTCGAGCGTCCGCGCGGCCGGTCCCCTCACCCACCCCGCACCGAGAACCGCAGCCGGTCGGATCGACCCGCCTGATCCTGCACCAGCACCTCGTGGGCGCCCGCGGTGGGCACCCACCAGAGCCGCTCATCCGGGCCGGTCGCGCCCACGTGCACGCCATCGACGAACCAGTCGAGCCGACCCTCGCTGCGGGTGTGGGCCGCCTCGAGGGGGATCTCTTGCTCGGCGGGATCCACCCCGGGGATGAGCAGCGCCACGGTGCCCCGATCGGGGGACACGATGCGGGGGCGACCCCCACCGACCGCCTGGCAGCCAGCCGCCACCGCCGGTGGACCGGGCAGGGCGCGGTGACCCTCGGCCAGCCAGCGCCGCACCGCCGGCGGCCACTCCACCACCACCTCGCGGCGCGTGTCGAGGCCAGCGCGACACCCCGGCCCCACCTGCAGGCCCGTCGCCACGTCCACCTCGACCGCCCGGTGGTAGGGGCACCGCTCGGGCGGCACCGCCGCGGACAGGGCAAAGGCCGGGCGCACCCGCGGACAGGCCGCGCCAGCGAGGTGGCCCGACAGCGAGCAGATCTCGACCTGCTTGAGGTCGAGCGGCGGGTCGATGTCGCCGCCATGTCCATCGCCCAGCCCCTCGAGCAGGTCGAAGAGGATGGGGCCAGCGGCGTCGGCGCCGACGAGGTGTCGGCTGGTCTGGTTGTCGAGGTTACCCAGCCAGACCGCCACCGTGTGCCGCTTGCCCGAACCGACGGCCCAGGCGTCCCGGTGGCCGAAGCTGGTGCCGGTCTTCCAGTGGATGTCGGTGGGGACCGCCGCGAGCTGGGCCCGCGACGGGAAGTCGGGGCGATCGCGCAGCCGCAGGGCCCGCCGGGTGAGCCAGGCCGCGCCCGGCGCGATGGCGCGCCGCCCGTCGTCGGTGGGGCCGTCGCGCCGCCATCGGAGCGACCGGCTCTCGCCGCCGCGGGCCAGGGTCGCGTACATGCCGGCCAGCTCGAGCGGGGTCAGCTCGACCCCACCCACGACCAGGCTCAGCCCGTAGTGACCCGGCCGGGGGTCGAGGCTGCGCACGCCGAGGCTGCGCAGGCGGCCGAGCAGCGGCTCCACCCCGAGCTGCCCGGCCAGCTCGACAAAGGGCACGTTCAGCGACCGCGACAGCGCGTCTTCCATCCGGACCAGGCCGTCGAAGCCGCCATCGTAGTTGTCCGGCGCGTAGGTGCCGTACCGCACCGGCACGTCGGGGACCAGGTACTCGGGCAGCGCGAGGCCCTGCTCGATGGCCGCGGCGTAGACGAAGGGCTTGAGGGTCGAGCCCGGGCTGCGCGGGACCGCGAAGGCGGGGATCTGGCTGCCGGGCGTATCGGACCAGAAGTCGAAGCTGCCCGCGAGCGCCCGCACGTCGCCGCTCTCCCAGTCCACCACCACCACCGCCGCGTGCTGGATCCCCTGTGTGGCCGCGGTGCCGGCCCGCGCCGACAGCTCGCGCTGCACGAGCGCCTGGGTGCCGCGATCGAGGGTGGTGGTGACGTCTCCCCCGGCCCCCTGGGCCCGCATCCAGCGGGCGGCGTGCGGCAGGTCGCGCGGCAGCGGCCGCAGCGAGGCGGGCGCCGGGCTGGCCACCACCTGGGCGAGCACCTCGGCGGCGGTCTGCCCCGCGGGCACCGGCAGCGCCCCGGCCTCGAGCAGCCGCCCAGCGATGTCGTCGCGCGCGGCGGTGAGGCGGGCCTGGTTGGCCGGGCTCGGGTGCCGCGCCGTCGGGTTCTGGGGGATGGCCAACAGGGTCGCGATCTCGCCAGCGGTGAGCGCCTGGGCGCCGTGGCCGAAGGCCGCCCAGCTCGCGGCCTCCACCCCCTCGAGGTTGCGCCCATACGGGGCCAGCGCGATGTAGCCGGAGAGGATCTCGTCCTTGGACAGGCGCAGCTCGAGCTGCACCGCCCGGAAGGCCTCGACCACCTTGCTGCGCAGCGTGCGCGGCCGAGGCTCGGCCAGCCGCACGAGCTGCATGGTCAGGGTGGACGCGCCGCTGATCACGCGTCCGGCGCTGGCGTTCTGGACCACCGCGCGGCCCACCGCGATGGGGTCGACGCCGGGGTGCCAGGCGAAGCGGGCGTCTTCGAAGGCCAGCAGCGCGGCGAGGTAGGCGGGGTCGACGCGGTCTGGCGCGGCCGCCACCCGCCACCGATCGTCTGGCGCCAAGAAGACGTGGGCCACCGAGCCGTCGCGGTAGCGCACCACCGGCGATCCAGGCAGCGACAGCCGGGCGGGCAGCGGGACCACCCAGGCCGCAGCGACCAGCACCAGCGCGGC
>JBDQIL010000554.1:0-4123 GCA_040264415.1 Myxococcota bacterium | reverse complement strand
GCAGGAGGCGCTGCGGCGGCGTCGAGGTCGACCGGTCGTCGATCGATCCCGAGAGCCTCCCAGGCGGTGGGCTGCGTTCCCTGGGCGGCCATCACCCCGGCAGCCCGCCGGAGCCGGTCGGTGTCGGTGATCTCTTCGACCGCGACGAAGTACCGCCAGCCGACGCCGCGGACGTAGCGCCGCACGACCCGAAGCACGAGGCCCGCACGATCGGCGGGGTCGAGGGCCGCTTCGACTCGGACCAGTTCGGCCTCGGCGGCCTGTCGCGTGGAGACGGGCGCGGACTCGAGCAGGTAGGCCGCGTGGGCCCAGGATCCCACCAGACACAGGGCCGCGGCGAAGAGCCAGGGGGTGCGGGCGCGCAGCAAGAGGGCCTCCGAGGGTGTCGGCCGCCGGCCCCTAAGCCATGGGCGCAGCCCGAGTCCACTGTGAGCACGCGGCTCAGTCGGTCGCCGCTCCGGCCGGCGTCGGAGCGTCCAGGCTCTCGAGCCAGTCCTCGACCTCCTGGTCGGTGACGACGCGCCCGTCGGGGGTGCGCAGATCGAGGTCTCGAAGGTGGACGGTGTCTTGCTCGAGCGGGACCGGCATGAAGCAGAGCAAGAAGCAGCCCAGGGCCACACCCGCGATCGCGCGCGCCCGGCGGCTGGGCGGCGGGTCATCAGGCACCGGGAGGCTGCGCCAAGCCCCCATCTTCCACAACAGGAGGCCCCAGATCGCCCACCCCATCCAGCCGATTCCACCCACGAGCACGACGAGCAGCCCCAGGCGACTCACCGTGCGAGCGGCGCCCGGCCAGAGCGCGTTGGTGATGTGGCCTCCGTCGAGCTGGCCGATCGGCAACAGGTTCATCCCGGTCAGGAAGCACCCGGCCCAGCCCGCCAAGGCGAGGGGGTGGATGCTGGCGTAGCGACCCGGCGCCGCGCCGAGGATGAGCTCACCCAGGAGGTCCATGAGGGGTGGGTTGGCCAGGATCATCAGCACCTGGCTGCCCGGCTCGACCGCGGGGAAGGCGGCGTCGATGGCGTCGCCCAGCCAGCCCAGGCCCGGCACGGCGGCGAGCCCGCGCAGCGCGTCGATGGCGGCGATCAGGGCGCCGTCGATCGCGACGAGGATGGCGTAGCCGATACCGTCGGGGACCTCGGTGACCACCGGCGGAGGCCAGGGCGTGACCAGCTCGGGCGCGGCGTGCTCGATCGTGCCCGGCATGCCCAACGCCATGACGAACACCGCCACCACGAAGCCCGCGATCGGTCCGGCCGCGCCCATCTCGAGCAGGGCCGTGCGGCTGCGCGGCAGCACGCGCAGGCGGATGATGGCGCCCAGGGTGCCGAAGGCCAGCGGAAACGGGATGAAGTACGGGAGCGACTGGTCCATGCCGTGTCGCCGCGCGACCACGTAGTGGCCCGACTCATGAGCCAGAAGGATGGCCATCAGTCCGCCGGCGTACAGCGCCCCGTCCACGGCGACCTCGGGATCGTCGAGCACGGACCCCCCGCCCCAGAACCAGCCGTAGACCAGCCAACTCGACACGAGGGTCGCGCAGAACAGCGCCACTGCCGTGGCCCACTCGCGGCGCGTGGGGGCGCGCGGACGAGGCGCGGGCCATCGGGGCGGCGAGGGCGGATCAGGCGGCGCGGCCATGGGGTCCCAGTCGCGGGGGAGCGGTCCCCTACCCCGCCGCCCGCCGACCCGACTACCGGGTGCTCACCGACCGCGCGTTCAGGACCTTGACGGAGAACTCGTAGGGGCCCTCGTCGCTGCCGGCGCCGACCACGATGACGTACTCTTGGCCGCCGCGCAGCCAGCGCTCGAGGTAGGCGTCCTCTCCGCTGCTGTCGGTGCGGCCGCCCAGATCGCGGGTCTGGTCGTAGTAGGCGGTGTCGTCGGTATCCAGCTCGTCGCGGTCGATGATCTCTTCGCCGACGTAGGCGTCGAGGGGGAGCTGGTTGACGCCCAGCGGGCTCTTGGTGAGGGTGCACTGTTGCACCTGCACCTGCTGCACGAAGCTGCCGGGGGTGGGCTCGTCCTCGTCGAGGACGCCGTCGCTGTCCCAGTCCACCTCGCAGGTGGCCGTGAGGTCTGTGGCCTCGCCACAGGGATCGAAGGCGGTGGCCTCCGAGCCCTCGATGCCGTTCCAGGGCGAGACCGCGGTCTCGTCGCCCACAGCGACCGGGCTCACGAAGATCTGCCAGAACAGGTGCTCCATGATGGAGGCCGGGTAGGCGAAGCTGGTGGTCGCCGTCGGGCAGAAGTCGTTGTTGGTGCCCGTGACGGTGGGCGTGGGCACGAGGTTGGCGGGCACGACCGCCACCCAGGGATCCGCCGGGCCGATCTCGCCGTCGGCGTTGGCGTAGTGCCGCTTGAACTCGATGACGACCTCGTACTCTTCGCTGGCGGGGAAGCCCGTCATGTCGAGCAACCAGCGGTCGGTGTCGTAGATGTCTCCGCTCTCGTACTCGGGCTCGGCGCTGTCGCCCTCTTCGCCCGTCGGGTTGTCGGAGGAGCCGGCGTCCACCACATAGGTCGCGCCGGGCGTGCCGATGATGCCGAGCCCGTGGAGGGGCGCGCCGTCGGGGTCGAGCAGGGGCAGCGCGACGGTGGCGGCCGACGTCGACGAGAACACGTCTTCGACGGTGTAGTCGGGCTCGCCCGGATCGTTCCAGCGGATCACGGCGCCGCTGAAGTTCTCGGAGTTGCCGTCGATGACCAGCGCGGCCGTCGCGTACGGGATGTCCACCAAGCGGACGACCTGGGCAGCGTAGTCTTCAGCGAGGAAGCCGAAGAAGGGCAGGCCCGTGGCCAGCGTGAAGCTGTCGGTGCCGGAGGTGACGACCCGGCTGCCCGTGACCTCGCTCGGAGCGTCGGTGGTGCCGTTCTCCATGTAGAGGTTCATGCCGCGGACGTAGACGCCCTGCTGGTACCCGTTCGCGCCGTAGTAGTCGCCGGCCGTGGGGCTCTCGATGGGGGCCGTGAGCGTGGAGGCGGCGAGGTAGGGCGGCCAATCGCTGGGCTCGGAGGTGTCGGGATCGACGGCCGGCACGAGAGGCTCGCCGTCGACGTTGTTGACGCCCGTGGTGAGCAGCGCCACCTGCCAGGCCACCACCAGCTCGACGAAGGTCTTGCCGGTCACCGACGAGATGGCGTCGGCGCCGATGTTGGTGGTGGTCATGAGCTGCTGGAGCAGCGTGCCCTCGGAGGGGTCTTGCGGCTCCTGCGTGTCTACGAGCCACCGCAAGAAGAGGTACTGCGCGCCCACGCTCTGGGTGGAGATCGCCCCCGCGTCTTCGGCGACGACGAGCGGCGCGAGGTGCGGAGCGTCGAGGTAGCGCCAGACGTCGTCGTAGTTGACGGCGCCGAAGCCGGTGAGGTCGGCGCCGAGGGCGCCCAGGCCATCGAGCAGCCAACCTTCTTCGGCGTCTCCGCCCGCGGTGTCCGCGAGCACCTTGTTGTTGTACGAGATCAACCGCGTGTACGCGCGGGCGATCTGGGCGGCGAGCTCCATGCCGGTGTAGGCGTCGAGGTCGACGGGGACCTCGTTGTTGAAGTAGCCGTACGGATCGGGGGCGTGGACGTAGATGACCTCCTGCTCGTCGGAGAGGGGGTTCTCGTCCACGTCGTAGTCGACGAGGTCGACCTCGGGATCGGCGTAGGAGCCGACCAGGGTGCCCTCGAGCAGCTCGTCGTCGGTGCCCTGGGTGAGGCGGTTGAGGACCGGCGTGATGACGATGCTCACCCGACCGTCGCTGTTGACGTCGGAGGCCTCGCCATAGGCTTCGGTCAGGTTGGGCACGATGTTGGTGTCGACGATGTTGGCGATCGTCGCCAGGTCGCAGTTGTCGAAGCCGAAGGCGTCGTCGTGGTACTCGGCGTAGCCCTGGGCGGGGTCGTCGCAGTCGTTGTAGACGTTGAACGGCATGAAGTCGTCCACCCAGATGGTCACCGAGTCGCCGACGGCCCACAGGCGCGCGCGCACGGTGGCGCTCTCGGTGTCGTCTTCGAGGCTGTTGCGAACCCGGAACTCCTGGAAGGCGTCGCCGATGTCGCTCTCGTCGTAGGGCGGGGGCGGGGCATAGGGCGTGCGGCTGTGGTCGAGCTCGCCGGAGGCGATCCGATCGCGCAGGAG
>JBDQIL010000553.1:0-4130 GCA_040264415.1 Myxococcota bacterium | reverse complement strand
CTCCGTCGCCCTCGGGCACCTCGAGCCGCTCGAGGGCGTCGGGGTCGACGCGCCGCAGCAGCGCGTCGAGCGGCGCGTAGGCTCCGTGCAGGGCGGCGACCGAGTCGGCCACCGTGGCGCTGACGCTCCGCACGCGGTCGAGGTGGGGCGCGGCTCGCTCGGCCGCAGCCTGGGCGGCCGGGTCGGGGAGCGGGGGCGCCGGCAGGCCCCGCGCCCGACGCACCAGCGACTCGACGGCCTGCTCGGCCGGCGCGAGCCCGTCCAGGTCGCGCACGGGCGCCCGCCAGCTCTCGTCGAGGCGGTCCATGTCGCGCGCCACGCCGGGGTACTCGGCCCGCACCCGCGCCTCCACCCGGAGCTCTTCGAGCAGGCCGAAGAGGTCGCGCGCCAGCGAGGTGTTGGGGAAGGCCCGCAGCAAGCGCTCGACCTCGAGCTCACCGGGCTCCCGGTCGGGCCAGTCCCCCGATATCGATGAGAGATCGAGGTCCAAGGTGCCGAACTCGAGGTAGCCCGCGGCCCGGGCGGTGAGCACCCGGTAGGTCAGGAAGTCGCGGTCGTCGCCGAACCGGTCGAGGATGGCGGGCAGGTGGATGTTGCGGCCGTCGGTGAAGGCGCCGTCGCCCGCGCGCACCTGCACGTCGCGACCACAGTGCGCCCTCGCGTACAGGCTGAGGGTGCGCTGCACCGCGCTCAATCGCAGCCCACGCTCGAGGCGGTCGGCCTCACGGCGCCCCTCGCCGCTCTCCATCCGCAAGAAGCTCTCGGCCTTTCGCGCTGACCCGGCGTGCAGCTCGAGGCCGCGGGAGAGGTACCGGGCGACGCTCTCGTCATCGAGGCGCTCGAGCAGCGCCGGGAGGGTGCGGATGACGAGGGGGAGGGTCTCGGGACGATCGCGGGCCACCACCCGGAGCAGACGCAAGAGCCGCCGTCGGTCGTCGTCGGAGACCGCCGCGAGGCGCGGAGGGAGCGCGTGGGCCACCACCTGCGCGAGGGGTGGGTCGCGCTCGGCCACGGCGATCACGAGGTCGGTGTAGGCCGAGGCCGTGCCGGCGCTGAGCTCTTGGCGCAGCGCGCCTTCATGGCGGGACCAGGTGCGGGACAGCTGCAGATCGATGCGGGCGAGCCGCATGGCAGGGGCGATCTGGTCGCCCAGCCTCCGCCCGATGCGCGCGATGCGCGGGCGGAGCCGGCGGGTCAGCCGCGAGAAGGGGTCGGCCATGCGCCCCCCTATCCGGGCCTGCGCGCGCTGCGGCGCATGCCGTGCGGCGCCATCGATCGCGAGATGGCGATACGGTGGGTCGATGCGACGCCTCCTCCTCGCCGGCCTGACCGGCCTCGCCCTCACGGGATGCAACGACGCCTGCGAGCAGCGGTGCGAGCCCCTCGAGACGTTCTACGACGACTGCGCCGACGAGCTCGAGTCCGCTGGCGTTCTGCTGCAGTGCTACGACGACGAGGTCGACGCCTACGAGGACGGCTCACTCGATCAGGCCTACGCCCGCGCCTGCACCGACGGCACCGACCTCGCCGACTCCTGCCTGCGGGTCAGCCGCGCTCGGGCCGCCGCCCTCGAGGCCGATGACAACGCCGATCGACTGAAGCGCTGCCAACAAGAAGACCCCTGGATCCGAGCCGTGCGGCGCGGAGACTGCCAGGGCGCCATCGACGCGACGCTCAAGTACGGCGAGTAGAGCCCCGCCGCCCCCGCCGGCCGCTCACGGCGCGGCGCGCTCAGAAGAAGTCGGCGACGACCTCGCGGATGGACGCCTGAAGATCGGGATCGTCGGTGAGCGTGCGCACGAAGGCCGCCTGGGCGGCGGCGCGCGGCGGGGTGCCGCGGGCGATGAGCCGCCCGGCGTGCACCAGCAGCCGCGTCGACACGCCCTCTTCGAGGCCCCGCGAGGTGAGGTTGCGCACCTTCTCGCCCACCTTGACCAGCAGGCGAGCGACCTCGACATCGACGCCGGCCTCGCTGCGGACCACCTCGACCTCGATCTCGGCCGGGGGGTAGTCAAAGTCCAGGCTGACGAAGCGCTGCCGGGTGGACTGCTTGAGCTCTTTCAGCACCGACTGGTAGCCGGGGTTGTAGCTGACCACGAGCATGAAGCCGGGCGGCGCGTGGAGCACGGCCGCGAGCTTGTCGATGGTCAGCACCCGGCGGTGGTCGGTGAGCGGGTGGATGACCACCATCGTGTCCTTCCGCGCCTCGACGATCTCGTCGAGGTACAGCAGGCCGCCGTGACGCACCGCGGTCGTCAGGGGGCCGTCTACCCACACGGTCTCGTCCCCCTGCAGCAGAAAGCGACCGACCAGGTCGCTGGCGGTCAGATCTTCGTGGCAGGCGACCGTGATCAGCGGCAGCCCCAGGCGATGCGCCATGTGCGCCACGAAGCGGGTCTTTCCGCATCCGGTGGGCCCCTTGAGCAGCACCGGGATACGGGCCTCCCAGGCGTGCTCGAACAGCTCCACCTCGCCTTCGACGGGCAGGTAGAAGGGCGGCTCCGTGATAATGAAGTCGTCTGCGGGCGGCGTGAGAATGGGCGGATTGAGGCTCGGCATGCCGCGCGGATAACCCGACGGTCCCGCTTGCACAGCGCGGCCGCTCGGAGCCCCCTCCCCCCGCCCCAGCCCGCAGCCGATAAGGTCCGCCATGCACCCTTCTGACCGCCTGAACGCCGCCATCGCGAAGCACCACCCTGCCGCGGCGGCCTGCATGTCCGACCTCGGCCGGGCGATGTTCTATCCGCAAGGAGTCGCTGCCCAGGCCCAAGAGGCCAAGGGCGCGCGCATCAACGCCACCATCGGCCAGCTCACCGACGGGCAGGGCGGCGCGCTGGCCTTGCCGAGCCTGACGGCGCGCCTCGCGGGTCTCCGCCTCGAAGACGCCGTGCTCTACGCGGCGCAGGGTGGACGCCCCGACCTGCGGGCCGCCTGGCGGCGCCGCCTCGTCCGCACGGCCGGCGACCGCATCAGCCTGCCCCTGGCCACCGCCGGCATCACCCACGGCCTCAGCACGATCGCCGACCTGTTCGCCGGCCCCGAGACCGACGTGCTGCTGCCCGCGCCGGCCTGGGGCAACTACCACCACCTCTTCGCCACGCGCCGCGCCGCCCCCGTCTACACCTACGCGCCGCACGGCCCGGACGGCTTCGACTCCGACGCCCTCCGGGTGGCGCTCCAGGCCCGGACCCGCCCCACCCTGCTGGTGCTCAACTTCCCGAGCAACCCCTCGGGCTACACGCCCACCGTGGCCGAAGCCGACGCGATGGTCGAGATCATCGCCGACAGCCCGGTGCCCCTCGTGGTCATGACTGACGACGCCTACCAGGGCATGGTGTGGGAGGACGGCCTGCTCGAAGGCAGCATGTTCGACCGGCTCCTTCACCTCGACCCCGCCCGGGTGCTGCCGGTCAAGGTCGATGGCGCCACCAAGGAGCTCTTCTTCTTCGGCGGCCGCGTGGGCTTCATCACCTTTGGCGCGACCGGCGCGGGCGCCGCCGCGCTCGAAGAGAAGGCCCTGTCGGTGATGCGCGCCACCACGTCGGCGACCACCAGCCTCTCGCAGGCCCTCGTCCTCGACGCGCTGTCCAGCCCCGACCTCGACGCCCAGTGCGCCACCCTGCTCTCCGAGCTGCGCGCCCGCTACCGGGCGCTGCGCGACGGCCTCCGGTCGGTCGGCCTGACCCCGTGGCCCTACAACTCGGCCTTCTTCGCGCTGGTTCACTCCGACCGCGACCCCGAGGTGGTGCGCCGAGAGCTGCTCGCCGAGGGCATCGGTGTGGTGGCCATCCCCGAGGCCGACGCGATCCGTCTGTCCTACGCCAGCGTCGACGCGTCGGTGATGGGAGAGCTCGTCTCGGCGCTCGCCGCGCACCTCGCGCCTCGGTGAGCCCCCGGTGGCTGGCGGTGCTCGTCGGCTGCGCCCCGCTCGAGGCGACCCTCGAGTCGCCCTACGTGCTCGCCACCGGGCTCGGCGACGCGCGAGGTGCGCGGCGAGCGCCGAGACGAGCTCTCCCATCACCGACGCGTCGACGCTGGCGTAGGACAGACGGACCGCGTCGGCCTCGGGGATGGCCACCACACCGATGCCCTCGGCGAGCAGCTCTCGGCGCACCACCTCGGGGTCGCGG
>JBDQIL010000552.1:0-4130 GCA_040264415.1 Myxococcota bacterium | reverse complement strand
TTGCGCCGAGACCTGCCCCAGGTCGCCGCGCGGCCCCCCTGGTCCCCCGCCTCCCATGAACCTCTCCCTCTTCGACCGCGACGTCACCGTCGCCACGCTCGCCTCGGGCTCCAAGGGCAACTGCACCTACATCGGTGATGGGCACGCCGGTGTGCTCATCGACTGCGGCGTGAGCACGCGTCAGATCCTGCGGAGGATGGATGAGGTGGGGCTGGGCGAGGCCCCCATCGACGCGGTGCTCATCACCCACGAGCACAGCGATCACGTGGGCGCGGCGCGCATCCTCTGCAACAAGCTCCGAAAGCGCACTGGCCAGTCGGTGCCCTTCTTCATGACCGAGGGCACCCGGCGCGGGGTGCGCGCGAAGTGCATGCCCGACGCGGTCGAGATCATCGAACCTCACGAGAGCTTCCAGCTGCGCCACCTCACGCTCGACCCGTTCTCGGTCCCCCACGACACCCACGAGCCGGTCGGCTGGCGGGTTCGGGTGGGGGGCACGTGGGCCGGCGTCATCTCCGATCTCGGGCGCCCCACCGCGCTGGTGGCCGAGAAGCTGCGCAGCCTCGAGGTCGCGGTCCTCGAATTCAACCACGACCCCGAGATGTTGATGATGGGGCCGTACCCGTGGTCGCTGAAGCAGCGCATCCGGTCGTCGCATGGTCACCTGAGCAACGCCCAGGCGGCGGCCCTGTTGGTCGACGGCTTGTCCGACAACCTGAGGCACCTCGTGCTGGCGCACCTGTCAGGCGAGAACAACACCGCTGCGAAGGCGCTGACCGCCGCCACCGACGCGCTCCGAGGCGCAGGGGCGCTCGACCAGGTCGACGTTCAAGTGGCCGCCCAAGACGTGCCCACGCGGCCGCTTCGGGTGCGCGCTCGGGCCTGGTAGGGGCCCTCAGCGCCGCCCGCGGCGCCGCCGGGGGGGCTCGATGAGCAGCCGGTCGAGCTGACCGGCCAAGCGCACGCCGGCTTGGAGCAGCCGACGCTCGACGGTGGGGCTGTGGGTGAAGGCGTAGTCGTAGCTCAGCCAGCCATCGCCGATCTCGTAGCAAGCGGGCAAGAGCGCGCGGCTCTCGGTCAACCACTCCGAGACGGGGGCGGCCTGCCACGCGGTGATCTGATCGGCGGTCGGGTGGTCGATGAAGTCGGCCAGCTCGGTGTACGACAGCTCGGTGTGCTGGATGAGGCGCTCGTCCCAGACCGTGTGGAGGTTGGTCTTCTCGTCGAACCAAGCCACCGTGACCCGGTTGGCGCCGCGGTCCTCGCCCGTGCCCGTGTGCAGCGGCTGGTGGGCGTCCCCTGCGAGGTGCACCAGCCACCGGAGCGCCACGCGCCGCTCGTCTGCCGGCGCGCTCCGGTCGGCCAACACGGCCTCATAGCGCTGGATGGCGCGGTGGATGTCGGTGGGTGCGGCGGGGTCGCCGCCGTCGAGCGGGAGCGCCTGATCTCGCGGCGCGTTGATGAAGTGCTGTCGCCAGCCATCGGGTTCGCGCGCGCGCCAAGCCGGGTCAGAGCGGATCTCGTCTGGCCAGGTGGAGGCGCGGGCCAGACTCTCGGGGCCCATCAGGGCTTCGAGCGCGGCGCGGGCCGGCGGCGACAGGTGGCGCTCAGCGATGTGGCCGACGGCCCGGTGGCCGGTGGGCCCCCACGCCTGTGCGGCACCGATGAGGAGAAGGGACGGGAGCATGGGCACCTCCGGTGCACTGCCTACCGCGCGCGGGAGGGGCGCGTCTACCGGGCGGGGGGGGGACCCGTTGCGGGTCCGCCTGTGGCCCGGGCACACTCCGTCCAACGGAGGACCTCTTGCTGCTTCTGCTCGTTCTCGCCTGCGGTCACCCGGTTGGTCTGGGGGCGGCCGCCGCGCCCGAGGCGCCGGCCGCGCAGGCCGCGGTCTCGAGCGCGCCATCGCCGCGCGCTGCCCGACGGATCCTGCACGACGCCCGAGCGGCGGAGCATCTGGGCGATCTGCAGCGCGCCTTCGACCTGGCGCGCGACGCCTACGTCGCGCGGCCGTCTCGGGCCACGCTGCGCTACGTCGAGGGGCTCGAGGGGCGGCTCCGGGGCAGCGACGGCGTCGCCGCCTCAGACGGCGGCGCGCCGCTACCGCACCCGGGAGCGGGTGGATAGGGCGGAACCATGAACGTCCTCAGCATCTGTGGCAGCCTCCGACCCGCCTCCACCACCGGCCGTGCGCTCGACATCGCGCGCGCTGCGGCCGCCGAAGCCGGCGCAACGGCTTCGTCTGCGTCGCTCGACAGCCTCGGGCTGCCCTTCTGCGACGGACGGGCCGACGAGCGCAGCTACGGCCCTTCGGTGCGGGCCTGGCAAGACACCGTCGGGGCCGCCGACCTGCTGCTCATCGGATCGCCCGAGTACCATGGTTCGATGACCGGGGCGCTCAAGAACGCCCTCGACCTGCTCGGACCCGATGCCCTGCGGGGGAAGATGGTCGGGCTCTTGGCCACCGCCCGCGGCGACGCTGGCGCGATGAACACGCTCAACCACCTGCGTCATGTGAGCCGGTGGATGAACGCGTGGGTGCTGCCCCACCAGGTCAGCATTCCCCGCGCAGGCGACGCCTTCGGCGCCGACGGGCCGAGCCGCGGCGGCCTCCGGGGGGACCTCGAGCAGCTCGGCCGCGAGCTGGTGCGCTTCGGCGGCCTGCTGCGCTGACCGTCTTCAGGGCGCTCCGAACTCGATGCCGACCGCCCGCGCGTCGGCGATCAGGGGGTGCCCAAGGTCGACGACCCGCGGCTCGACCGCGACCTCTGCGAGCGCCACCGAGGTGATCTCGCCGTTCTCGAGGCGCACCAGACGACCCCATTGATCGTTCTGGATGAGGTTGACGGCTGCCACGCCAAAGCGGGTCCCCAGCACGCGGTCGAATGGGATCGGGCTGCCCCCTCGCTGCAGGTGCCCCAACACGGTGACCCGGCTCTCGATGTCGAGGCGCTCGGACAGCGCGTCGGCGAGCCGGCGGGCCGCGCCGACCGGGCGGTGGCCGGGGGCGGCGTCACCCACGGGGCGCGCGCCCTCGGCGACGACGAAGAGGGTGAACTGGCGGCCCCTCCGCCGCCGCTCGCGGATCTTCTGGGCGAAGCGCTCGACGTCGTAGGGCACCTCGGGGATGGCGATGCAGTCGGCGCCGCCAGAGACCCCCGCGTACAGGGCGATCCAGCCGGCCGTGCGCCCCATGACCTCGAGCAACATGACCCGGTCGTGGGCCTCGGCGGTGGTGTGAAGCCGATCGAGCGCCTCGGTGGCCACCTCGACCGCCGACCAGAACCCGAAGGTGAAGTCGGTCGCGGCCAGGTCGTTGTCGATCGTCTTGGGGACGCCGACCACAGGCACGCCGTGCTCCTCCATCAGCCGCGCGGCGATGCGCTGGCTGCCGTCGCCGCCGATGACGATGAGCCCCTCGATCCCCTCGTCGCGTATGGCCTCGGCCAGGTCGGCGGATCGGTCGGAGGTGCCACCGGCGCCGTCTGGGTAGTCGAAGGGGTCGCCGCGGTTGGTGGTGCCGAGCACGGTCCCCCCGCGAGGCAGCAGCCCCTGGCAGGAGCGCGGGGTGAGGTCGATGAGGCGGCGCGGCTCATCGAGGAGCCCATTGAAGCTGTCCTCGATGCCGACGACCTGCCAATGGAGCTGGCCGACCGCCCGCTTCACGACCGCTCGGATGACCGCGTTGAGGCCCGGGGCGTCGCCGCCGCCGGTCAAGATGCCGATTCGATGTGGAGACATGTCGCTTGGCTAATGCGACCGAGGGGGCGACGCCGGCCGGCATTTGGCGCCGGCGCTGGCGAAGGTGGGGTGACTGGAGCTGTCAGGTGTTACCATTTGGTGTCGGTGGAAACCGGAAGCACGGGGCTGAAGCCATGAGGTCGGTACGCAACGGCGCGTGGTGGGACGCCATCATCCGGAGGCTCGAAGATGAGCCGTTGGAGGCGATCGCCGCCGACTTGGACGTGACCTGTGAGGAGCTCGAACGGGGGCTGGTGGTCGCCGATGCGGGCGGCTCGGCCACGGAGGCACCGTGGTGGCCGGAGGTCACTCGGACCGTGGCGGCGGGCGGATCCCTCCGGGGGCTGGCGCGGCGCTTCGACACCAACCCGCGGCGCATCCGGCGGGGC